>JAGCWB010000183.1 GCA_017962065.1 Bacteroidales bacterium | reverse complement strand
CAGGGCCAGGACCATAGTGATGGATTACTTCAAGGCTCAGCGCAAGCAAACCGTGGATTTTGGCCGCAAGACCTTGGAAAATGCCGTCACTGCCCTAGGCTATGACTTTGACGAGCGCAATCTCCAGCGTCTGCAAACAGCCTACAACATAGAAAGCCGTGAGGAACTGTTCTACGGAGTGGGAATGAACACCATTAATCTGGACCATCTGGACGAGGCGCTCAAACGCACCCCCGGTAGCCGTATGTCGTGGCTTCGCAGGGCCCTTGGTATGGAAAGCAAAACGGAGCAGCCGCAAAGCCATGGCGAGACATTCATCATCGGCAGTTCGGACCCCAATGCTCCACGTTTCTCCATTGCAAGCTGCTGCAACCCTATTCCGGGCGATCCCGTAATAGGCTTCAAAGGCCCTGACGGCTCGGTTTCCGTGCACAAGAAAAGTTGCAGGGTGGCCGAGAGCATAGCCGCAACCCACGGAGACTGGGTGGTTGTTCCCAAATGGATTGAACAGGCCGAGGATAATTCCTTCCTGGTACGAATTGTGCTCAAGGGACTTGACCGTGTGGGCATGCTCAACGAGATTTCCCGTTACGTGTCGCTGGTGATGGGTGTGAATATGCGCCGCCTGTCGCTTCAGGCCGATGACGGACTCTTCGAGGGCTACATAGATATGTACGTGAATACCAAGGATACACTGGAGAAGATGATTAAGAAACTGTCGTCCATAGACGGCATAGAAACCGTAACAAGGAGTGAACTATGAAACTGAGCTCGCTCATACCTTTGATTCCTGCGGCGCTTATCCTTGGCTCGCTAATGGTACCGTCGGGTTGTGCCAATACCACCACACCCCCTTCCGGCGGCCCTAAGGATACTATTCCGCCTATCATTACCAAGATATCTCCGCTGCCCGGAACTGTGAACGTTCCCACAAAAAAGACCAAGATACTCTTCACCTTCAACGAATATGTTAAGATAAAGGACGCCAACAGCATATACCTTTCTCCCCCGCTTGAAAAACGCCCCAAATCGGAAATCAAGGGAAAATCTCTGGAAGTTACCTTCGAGAGTCCGCTGGACAGCAATACCACCTATACGCTTGACCTTACGGGCGCCATAGTGGACAACAACGAGGGCAATCCCTTCCCCGGCTATACACTTGTGTTCTCTACCGGTCCCCAGATAGATTCCATGTGCATGACCGGCCTTGTGCAGGACTGCAACACTCTTATGCCGCTCAAGGGCATTACCGTAATGCTGTATAAGGATCAGGCCGACTCAGCGGTCTTCCTAAAGCGTCCGGTTGCGGCCGCCAAAACCGACGACTGGGGCTTCTTCAGCATTAGGAACATCAAGGACACGGTTTACAGGGTATATGCAGTAAAGGACGAGAACAACAACAATATGTACGACCCGGAGAGCGAGCGCGTTGCCTTCCTGGATTCGCTGTTCCGTCCCAGTACCATGTACAACGACAGTCTGTACGAGCTTCAGAAGTTCGACATGAAAGATACGGCCCTGTGCCTTGCCAGAAAGGCCGATGTAGAACTTCACCTGTTCAGGGAAAAGCCCAGCAAGCAAATGATAGTGAAGAAGGAACGCGTGGGCCTGAGGACGGCCTATCTTACCTTTATGGCACCACAGACCGTTGTTCACGACATGCGCATAAAAGGCCTTCCGCGTGAAAAACTCATTTCCCAGTTCAACCCCCAGCGGGATTCACTGGAACTTTGGGTGAACGACCAGCGCAAGATGCCCGATACGCTAAAGCTGGTTATCAACTACGATAAGACGGACAGTACCGGAACCCTGCTTCCTACGGAGGAAACGGTCAAGCTTGCCATTGGCAAGGAACTGCGAGCCGAGCTTCAGAAAAAGCAGGCCAGCACCAAGAACCGCAAGCACGAGGACACCATAGCCGTTTACACCACTAATGCCGATCCTACGACCATAGAGCAGTATGGCTATCAGGTGGAATTCAAGTACCCCCTTATTGAATCGGCCTGGGATTCCCTCAAGTTCAAGATCCGCAATCCGCGACAGCAGGAAAGCGTGGGAAAGGTTAAGGTGATTCAGGATTCCACCAACCTTCGCCGATTCAGTATCATGCCCTCAGAGGCCCTGCAACCTGGTTTTGAGTACTTCCTCAAGATTCCGCACAGGCTGTTCCGCGATATCAACGGCTATTATAACGACAGTACGGTACTAAAGGTGTCATTTCCAAACGACGAGAAACTGAGTTCCATTACTCTGGAGCTTAAAAATGTTAAGAACAAGTACATTGTAGATCTTCTGACGGAGAAGCGCGACAAGGTGGTCCGCTCATTCATTGTGGAGAAAAACGCCAACCTGGTGTTCCCCTATCTCAAGGCCGGAACTTATGCCATACGTATAACGGAAGACCTTAACCGCAACAACCTTGTGGATACCGGCGTGCTGCTGGAGCACAAACAGCCGGAGAAAGTGCTTTACTTCAAAGTGGAGGACCAGGTGCCCATAAAGGTCCTGGAAAAGGCCGAGATGATTTGGCAGATAGATATAAAGGAGATGTTCAAATGATGCGAAGGCTGCTTACATCACTTGCGGCCTTGTTTGCCGCAAGCTCCCTTTCCTTTGCCCAGGTTAATCTGGAAGAGGAATTCTTCTCCCTGCCGGACACCGTGAGCAATGAGTACCTGGACAGCCTCAAGATTTCTGTAAAGACCCCCAACGACTATTGGATGATAGGCGTTTATGGCGGTGCGGCGGCACTCGTGGGAGACTTTAACCCCATCAGGACCACCGGATACCTTATCAAATTCCCGGTTTACGGTATTTCCGTGGTTAAGTACTTCACCATGTTCGGCATGTTCCCAAACATGGGCCTGGAGTTCGGCGTACAGCAGAACTACGAGGGCTACCAGTACAAGAGGAACAAGGAAACCGGTTACAGGCCCACGGATTCTGGCGCATACCAGTTGTGGATGAGCGTTCCGGAGGCCTTCATCCTGTCCCACTTCCACTACGACATTGGCGAGTACTTCAAGATTATCGGCAAGTTGGGCATATTTGGCGGATACAGGACAAGCATTACCCGTACCCTTGACGATTATTACAAAGATTCCGAGTACGAGCAGTACGTTAACTCGTTCCGGGATTACGACCTTAGATGGAGCTACGGCGTGCAGGCTGGCCTTGGCTTTGCCCTTATGTTCAATCCCATTGAGATTCACCTGAACTTCCAGTTCAAATGGGGCTGGGGCTCCTTCTGGAAGCCGGACTATAACAGTATGGGCCAGTACAGCCCGTATTACTACCGCTTTGCCTACCCCTTTGACGGAGCGCTTACATTTGGCGTGTATTATCAGCTTACTCCCAGATTCGGCCATACGAAGGCCCAGCTCAGGGCCCTGGCCAAAAAGATGATCCAGGAGCAGCAGGAAACAAACTGATTCCATATGACAGAAGCCATGAAAACAAGAACGGTGCGCGTTGGAGACAGCCTGCTTATTGGCAGCGGGCATCCCATCGTGGTTCAGACCATGTGCAACACCCATACGGCCGATATAGAGGCAACGGTGGCTCAGTGCCGCCGCCTTGCCGCCGCCGGCGCCCAACTAATACGTATAACGGTGCCCGCCATGTCGGACGTCAAAGCCCTTGAGCAGATACGCGATATCCTGCGCTCGGAAGGCATAATGACTCCCCTTGTGGCCGATATCCATTTCTCGGCCGAAATTGCCATGGCCGTTGTGCCGGTTGTGGAAAAGATCCGCATAAATCCCGGAAACTTCCACCCGAATCACGATAAAGCGCGTGAACTCTTCGGTCAGTTTCTGGAAAAATGCAAGCAGTACGACAGGGCCATAAGGATAGGCCTCAATCACGGCTCCCTTGGCAAGTACATAGTTGAGAAATACGGCAATACGCCCCAGGCCATGGCTCTTGCCGCCATGGAATGGGTGCAGATGTGCATAGATGCCGATTTTTATAACGTAGTGGTGTCCTTAAAGGCCTCCAATACCGTTGTAATGGTCCAGGCATACCGCGAACTGGCACGCCTGATGAAAGAAAACGGCGTAGTGTTTCCCCTCCACGTAGGCGTAACGGAAGCCGGCAACGGCGACAGCGGCCGCATCAAAAGCTGCGTAGCCATCTCTACCCTTCTCTCCGAAGGCATAGGCAACACCATCCGCGTTTCCCTTACTGAACCCCCGGAAAACGAACTCCCCGTAGCCCAATACCTTGCCGATAGGTACGGCATACCGGTGCATGGTGCGCAGGAAGAATACATCCTCAAGGCGGCATGCGACTGGGGTGCTCCGCTCCTCAACCATGAGGTGGACGACATTCCGCTGGAGGACGAGTACTTGAAAGACGAGATCATGCAGGCTTGCAGGCGGCGTTTTTATAAGCCGGAGTACATTGCGTGCCCCGGTTGCGGCCGTACGCTATACGACCTGGAGAATACCTTTAATAAGGTAAAGGAAGCCACTTCAGGATTCAAGGATGTGGTAATTGCCGTTATGGGCTGCATTGTGAACGGCCCGGGAGAAATGGCCGATGCCGACTACGGCTATGTTGGCGAAGGTGCCGGCAAGGTTACCCTTTACCGTAAAAAAGAACCCGTCCTCCGGCATATACCGGAGGACGAGGCTGTGAGAAAACTTGTGGAATTAATCCGGCAGGACGGCAATCACTGATTCCACCGCACGGACCTTATCCCCAACTTGTACTTTAATGTCGGCTTCCAGAGGCAGGAACATGTCTATACGGGAGCCGAATTTAATTACACCGCACTGGTCGCCGCGGTACTCGATCTTGCCGGGCTCTGAATAGCATACTATACGGCGTGCGAAAGTGCCGGCAATTTGCTTGAAGAACACTTCCCCATGCGGGTTTTTCATACATGTGGAAGAGTGCTCGTTAAGTTCCGAGCTCTTGGGATGGAAGGCCAGCAGGTACTTTCCTTCGTGATACTGGTAGTATGTGATTTCTCCCGTTATGGGCCAGAAGTTGCAGTGGACGTCGAAGAAGTCCATGTACACCGAAACCTGGATGCAGTCCCTTTTAAGGAACTCTTTTTCAAATACTTTATCCACAATCACCACCTTGCCGTCGGCCACCGAGGTTACAAGATGGTCGTCCTCCGCAAATGGGGCTTCCCTGTTGGGGACGCGGAAAAACCAGGTGATGAATATCATAAAAATCACCATGATTGCGCAAATCGGGAGGCTTACCCATACGATGGGTATATAACGGGCTGCAAGGAAGATAAGCACTGCGCATATGCACCAGCTGGTAAGGATGGTGCCGTAGGAGTCGCTGTCTATCTTAATCCATTTCTTCAAATTCTTCATGGCCGATACTTATACTAGTTGGAAAAGCAGCAGATATACATAGGCTGCCGGGATGGCAAAGAGGGCACTG
The DNA here is from genome assembly GCA_017962065.1 of Bacteroidales bacterium. Classification (GTDB taxonomy): domain Bacteria; phylum Bacteroidota; class Bacteroidia; order Bacteroidales; family UBA932; genus Cryptobacteroides. Next base: position 871 of record JAGCWB010000183.1, on the reverse strand, counting down.
TCAAAGCGGTCCAGCAGGCCGCCGTGTCCGGGCATAATAGTTCCGGAGTCTTTTACACCGAACTGGCGCTTCCAGAGTGATTCAAACAAATCTCCGAATACGCCCATCACATGAATGATCACAGCCATGGCAAGCACATGTACAAGCGGGAATTCCAGCATACCGGTTTTAAGGAGTATCCATGCGGCCAGAACCGCCATTACCATACCGCCAACAAAACCTGCCCATGACTTCTTGGGTGATATTCCCGGGCACATCTTTGCAGGCCAAATCTTTTGGCCGAAGAGCATGCCGAAGCAGTAAGCGCCAACGTCAGAGGACCATATTATAATAAAGAATGCAAGCATTAGAAGACCGCTGTAGCTGCCGTCTGGCTGCATTACTACATTGGGTGAAAGCACAGTGGGAAGGCCGATATACACAAGGCCTGCAAAGATGTATGCGTAGTCTTTGAAGTCCTTGTTCATGAAGACCATGGAAACCATGAGGACCAGGAGCACTATGAAGGTTACGCATGCAAGTTTAGGTGCCGCCATGCCGGCAAACACGCAGTTGAAAAGGACAAGTGCGCCGGCAATAGCACTGCTTGCCGCTTTGGGATGTTTGCCTTTTAGCGTAATCCTGTAAAACTCCCACATGCATACCGTCATGATGAACATAAGAAGCACGGCAAAAGAGTAGTTGTTCCACAGCAGGCAACCAATCATGACTGCCAGGAACACTATGCCTGAAAGAGTGCGCGTTACAGTTGAATTCATGCTTCCTGTGTAAACTGATCTTCTACTGCTGGTTTAACCTTGGGTCCCAGTATCCTTTCAATATCGTCTGCAAAGATAACTTCTTTTTCTAAAAGAAGAGCACCAAGTTGCAT
>JAGCWB010000182.1 GCA_017962065.1 Bacteroidales bacterium | reverse complement strand
TCATCAGTCTAATGTTATTACCGTCCGTCCATTCAACCTCTGCAGCATTAGCAGGAGTATCGGCAAGTTTTTCAAGGCCGAGGGAAAGGGACAGGGTCTGGGCCTTCACATAGTCGCCGAAGGCCGATAAGGCGTCCGGAAGATCCGGATCGTCGGAATACACCATCGTATCGATGCGGTCCGTAACTTCGAAACCGGAGCTCTTGCGAAGGTTCTGGATACGGTTTACAAGTTCACGGGCCAGGCCTTCGCGGCGAAGTTCCGGAGTAACTTCAATATCCAGAGCCACCGTAAGGGCACCTTCCGATGCAACCAACCAGCCGGGCATGTCTTCCGAAGAAATGGTATAGTCGCCGGGATTCAGGACTACATCGCCGCCCGGAAGGGCCAGTACGTAGGTCTCCCCTGCCGTCTCGGCCTTTTGGATGGCCGCGATATCAGCCTGTCCAAGCTTGGCAAAAGCGGCTGCAATTTCCTTCATACGGGCGCCGTAGGTTTTACCCAGGACCTTGAAGTTGGGTTTGATCCTGAGCGTCATTATGCCGGTGGTATCCGAGATGAATTCCATCTCCTTTACGTTCACCTCCGTGAGGATAATGTCCTTCACGGCCTCCAAACGGGCACGGACCTTTTCCGAAATAACCGGGATAAGTACCTTCTGCAGCGGCTGGCGGACGGGGATGTTCACTTTCTTACGAAGTGCAAGGATGAGCGAAGTTGCCTGCTGCGCAAGGGCCATGCGCTCTTCCAGTTCAGAATCGATCACGCTTTTATCGGCCTTGGGCATTAGCTGATAGTGCACGCAACGGGCACCGGGCACGAGGTCCAAGAACAGTTGATCCATGAAGAACGGAGCGATGGGGGCGGCCATTACGGCAACATCCACAAGAACTTTGTGCAGGGTCTGGTAGGCAGCTTTCTTGTCCGGAGTCATGTCGCCGGCCCAGAAACGGGAACGGTTAAGACGCACGTACCAGTTGGATACATCGTCGCACACGAAAGTCTCCAGGATACGGCCGGCCGATTTAACATCGTAGTCCTCATAAGCGGCCGTAACGTCGCGGATGACGGTATTGAGCTTGGAAATAATCCAGCGGTCTAACTCCGTGAGAGATGCCCGATTGGAGTCGGGCATGACTGCACCGTCCCCGGCTTGCCCACCGTCATTCCCGGCTTGACCGGGAATCTGCCAGCCGTCGATGTTGGCGTAGCGGGCGAAGAAGGCGTAGGTATTATAGAGCGTGCCGAAGAACTTGCGGCGTACGTCGGCAACGCCGTTTTCGTCGAATTTGAGGTTGTCCCAGGGCTCGGCGTTGGTTAGCATGTACCAGCGCAGGGCATCAGCGCCATAGGTATCCAGGGCCCAGAACGGATCCACAGCATTGCCAAGACGCTTGGACATCTTGTTGCCGTTCTTGTCCAGCACAAGGCCGTTGGAAATCACACGCTTGAAGGCGGGAGTGCCGCTTATCATGGTGTGGATGGCGTGCAGGGTATAGAACCAGCCGCGGGTTTGGTCTACGCCTTCCGCAATGAAATCGGCCGTGGCGCCAAAAGCCGGGGAGCCAAGGTTCCTGAGGCCTTCCTGGGCGTAAGGCATGGCGCCGGAATCGAACCAGACGTCGATAAGGTCTGTCTCGCGCGTCATCTTTTTGCCGGAAGGGCTCACAAGGAAGATAGCGTCCACATTAGGCCTGTGAAGATCTATCTTGTTATAGTTTTCCAGGGGCATATCGGCAGGGTCGAAGCCCTTATCCTTCAGAGGATTGGACGGCATGACGCCAGCGGCAACTGCCTTTTCGATTTCGGAATAAAGCTGAGCAACAGAGCCGATGCATATTTCCTGTTTGCTATCCTCCGTGCGCCAGATGGGCAGCGGAGTGCCCCAGTAACGGCTGCGGCTAAGGTTCCAGTCCTGGATATTCTCCAGCCACTGGCCAAAGCGGCCGCTGCCGGTAGATGCAGGTTTCCAGACAATAGTCTTATTAAGGGTCACCATCTGATCCTTTACGGCCGATGCCTTGATGAACCAGCTGTCCAGCGGATAATAGAGGACCGGAAGGTCCGTTCTCCAACTGTGAGGATAGCTGTGGACGTGCTTTTGTACCTTGAAGGCGCGGCCGTCCTGCTTCATCATAACGCACAAGTCAATGTCCAGGGTACCTTCTTCGTCCTCATGCTCAAAGTACTGTTTGTAGCCGGCTTTTACATATCGGCCGGAATATGGAGCGTACGAAGGATCTACCGTGGCGGCATAGGCGGGATCCATGTCTTCCAGGCGCATGAAGCGGCCCTGGCGGTCCACCTGTGCCTGCGGATTGCCATCGCGGTCTATTGGCATTATTGCGCCGATACCTGCGGCTGCGGCTACGCGTTTATCGTCGGCGCCGAAAGTAGGGGCAATATGTACTATGCCGGTACCTTCTGAAGTAGTGACATAATCTCCGCTTATTACACGGAAAGCGTCACTGTCCGGACGGAACCAGGGAATAAGCTGCTTATAACGGATTCCCACAAGTTCAGAGCCCTTGAATGTGCCTTCCAGCACGGTGTGCTCCACTTTGGGGCCAAACCAGGTTTCTACCAACTCCTTGGCCAGAACATAAACTGCAGGAGCGCCGGTATACGGATTCTGGGACAGTACCCTTACGTATTCGATTTCCGGCCCTACGCACAGCGCGGTGTTGGACGGAAGGGTCCAGGGCGTAGTGGTCCAGGCCAGGAAATAAACAGGAGCGCCAGCACCATCAAACAATTTCTGGGAGGCTGCGTCCTTAATAACCTCAAACTGAACGGTGGCGGTTGTATCGGAGACATCCTTGTAACAGCCGGGCTGGTTAAGTTCATGGGAACTGAGGCCGGTGCCGTCCGTGGGAGAATACGGCTGAATTGTGTAGCCTTTGTAAAGCAGGCCTTTGTCGTATATCTTTTTAAGGAGATACCAGAGGGTTTCTATGTAGCGGTTGTCGTAGGTGATGTACGGGTCCAGCATATCTACCCAATAGCCAACACGCTCTGTCATGGTAACCCATTCGGCAGTATATTTCATCACCTCACGACGGCAGGTGGCGTTGTATTCTTCAACAGAAACTTTGGTGCCGATATCGGCCTTTGTTATGCCAAGTTTCTTTTCCACGCCAAGTTCCACGGGAAGGCCGTGGGTATCCCAGCCGGCGCGACGCTTGACCTTGTAACCAGTTTGCGTTTTATATCGGCAAATGGCGTCCTTGATGGAACGGGCCATCACGTGGTGGATGCCCGGCATGCCGTTGGCACTGGGCGGACCTTCAAAAAAGATGAACTCAGGGGCGCCCTCACGGAGTTCCAGCGATTTTTCAAACGCATGGGTACGCTTCCATCTTTCCAAAACCTCTTTGCCGGTTTCGGTTAAATCAAGCCCCTTATATTCTTTAAATGTCATATTTTTTGTCTAATTTTGTACAACTGCTTTATAAGGGTACAAAGATAATCATTTTTAGTGGTAATCACAACATGAACACACTGGACATAGTAATCCTTCTGCTGTTTATTCCCGGCATGATACGCGGCATAAGCAAAGGCTTTCTGGAACAGATTATCTCGCTTGCAGGCATTGTGGCAAGCGTTTGGCTGGCATACAAGTTTTCCACGCTTGTGGCCGGCTACATAAAGAATTATCTCACTGTGTCGGACGCGGTGCTAAACGTAATCTCTTACGTGGTAATTATCCTCACCACGCTTCTTCTGGTGATTATCATAGCTAAAATTGCCACGAAAGTGGCCGATATGGCATCCCTCGGATGGCTCAACAGACTGCTGGGATTCGTTTTCTCAATTTGCACATCGGCCGTAGTCATAGGCCTTCTGGTAATTATTTTCGACACCATTAACCAGAGATTCCAGCTTGTGACAAGTCCAGTCCTTCAGGATTCCGTGCTATACGGCCACCTGAAAGACCTGGGAGACTTGGTTTTCCCCTACCTTAAACAGCTACCAAAGCTGTTTCCTTGATACAGTTGCAATGAAGTCCTTCAGATAGAAGGGCTCGAAATAGGCGGTGTCTTCGAATTTTCCGGCCTCAAAGGCTTTGAAGGCCAGCGGCACCATATCCCTTGCCATAGGGGCCGATTCCAGGAAGGAAGCATTGGGATGCTTTATTACCTGGCTGCACTTTTGGGCTCCGTCGCCGATGAAAAGGACCGGACCTTTGGAAAGATAATCGGCAAAAGAATCCTCCTCCACCACAAGGGCCTCGACGGGCGTAAGACGCTGCCCGTCAGGGCTATAGACGGCGGTATAGACCTCCATGCGGCGGGCATCGATCATGGGGACGAGATGCCCGGTCGGGGCCGGGCATGACGAGGTCGGAGTCGGGCATGACGAGGTCGGAGTCGGGCATGACGAGGCGCCCTGTACAAGGATATCCAGCGTACCAACGGCTATGAGAGGTTTTCCGGCGCCGAAGGCAAGGCCTTTGGCGGTGGATACGCCAACCCTGAGGCCTGTATAGGAGCCTGGGCCAGCGCTTACGCAAATGGCATCGCAGTCCTTTACGGTGCAGCCGGCGGCATCCAGTACCTCTTTGACAAGCGGAGCGGTTAGCGCAGCCTGCTGACGAGGCTCCGTACACACTCGATCGGCCAATAAAACGCAATCTTCCGCCAGGCACACGGACAAGGCGGAAGCAGACGTTTCAATACAAAGGATTTTTGCCATTAGAGTTTGCGGCGGATGTATTCGCGGATAGAAGCGGCGTCGCTCACCTTGGCATCCTGGTCAATCTCTCCGTTCACGATGAACCAGGCCATAGGAAGGGCAATAACACCGTAGGACATAACATAAGGCGATCCTTCCGCACGGGTGTCACACACGTTCACCCACGGCAGATTCTGGTTGCGCACGGCAGCGGCCCAGGCCGATTTATCCTGATCCAGAGCAACGGCATAAATCTGGAATCCCTTGGGATGCAATTCCTCATAAATGGGCACCAGCGACGACAGATTGAACATTTTTTGTTCGGCCGTGGACGACCAGAAATACACCATGGTAACTTTGTCAATGGCATCTGACAGCTTGGTCTCCTTACCGTCGATACCGGGAAGGGCCATGTCAATGTAGCCAATTTCATCGGCCTTACTGATGCGGTTGTTAAGTTCCATCACGTTCATGCGTCTTGCCGCCTCTTTTTCAAGGGCCTTTACATAGCGTGATTCTGGATACACGGTTTTGAGGGAATCGCAGATATTGCTCATAAGGATACCGTCCGTTGCCTGGCTGAATACCGGCAACGAAGGGTTAACCTGCTGGAACAGGACCGGAACAACGGTGAGGGAATGGGAGTTACCCATCACGTATGCGAGCCTGTCCCTATAATATGCCACATAACGGCGTGAGAATGCTTTTTCCGGCTCCGGATCCTGAGCCATAATGCGTGCGAGATCACGCTGGAATGAGTTGTATTCATTCTCTACCTTCTGAAGCTTAAGGCTTTCCTCCGAACCCTTTGTGCTGTATGCGCCAAGGGTATCGGTGCTTACGCTTACTTTGTCCCCTTTCTGGAGAAGGAGCGAAGCCACCTGCCTGTCTCCGTAAAACATATAGATGAATTCAGGCTTTCCGGCTTCAAGGTCTAAACTGTACTTGAAAGCACCGGAAGCGTCTGTGGCTACGGTATCAAGAACCTGGAAACGGTTCACGTCCAAGAGCTTGACTATCACATTGGAATTTGCTCCGTCGCGGAGCTCACCATCTATACTGGTGTTTTTGCAGCACGAAAAAACAGCCATGGCAATGCATGCGGCTGCAAGGAGACGGCTAAAGCTTTTCATATTCGGCCAGAATTTTTGAGGCAATCTCTTTCATCTGTTCCGGCTGAAGCTGGAGCTTAGCCTTGCGGAAATCCAGGTCTCCTTCCGTCTGAAGGGGTACCAGGTGAATGTGCGTGTGAGGCACTTCCATACCCAGCACAGCAACGCCCACTCTTTTGCAGGGAACGGCTGCCTTGAGAGCCACGGCCACCTTGCGGGCAAATGCCCACAGGCCCTCGTATGTTTTGGCGTCCAGATGGAAGATATAGTCGTCTTCCACTTTCTTGGGGATTACCAGGGTGTGGCCCTTGGCAAGCGGCGAAATGTCCAGAAATGCGTAAAAGTCCTCATTCTCCGCACACTTATAGGAAGGAATCTCGCCGTTGGCTATTCTAGTAAAAATGGTTGCCATAATGCTTTAGAGGGAAATATCCAGGATTTCGAACTTCATGGTGCCGCTGGGGACCTTGGCCTCTACGGTCTCCCCTTTTGAATGGCCGATAAGAGCCTTTGCGATGGGGGTGGTGGCGGAAAGAAGGCCTTTTGAGAAATCAGCCTCGCTTTCCGGAACAACCTGGAAGTTCATGACCATCTTGTTGGCAAGGTTTTTCACCTTTACCTTGGACAGGAGCTGAACAGTATCGGCCGATAATTTACTCTCGTCAATTACGCGGGCATTGGCCACCTTTTCCTTGAGGCGGGCGATTTTAACCTCCAGAAGGCCCTGCGCATCGCGCGCAGCGTCGTATTCTGCATTTTCCGACAGGTCTCCCTTTTCACGGGCTTCCGCAATTGCTGCGGAGATTACCGGCCTTTGGGCCAGTGCATCGGCGAGTTCTTTCTTTAGCTTGTCAAGACCCGCCTGAGTCATCATTTCGATTGCCATATATTGTGTTTTTTCAGTATCGAAAAAAGAGCCGGCGACCGTTTTCCGGCCGCATGCGCTTATGTACTTGCAAATATAGCAATTTATTTTGAAAACAACACCCTAATTGGTGTATTTCTCTATGAGGCGAATCATGAGCTCGTTCAGAAGCTCTATCTCATAATCCCCTACCGAGGCCTCTATATGGTCATTTCCAATACCGCTGTCGTTGGTAATGAACACGTATGTACCGTTGGTGGCAACCGCGAAGAAACGAAGCATGAAGTCCGTGGGTTTATCCACGCCGCTGGCCGCGATGGGAATAATCTTGATTCCGACCGATGCATAGCTGCTGATGAGCTGATGCAGACTCTGGATTATTTTTTCTTCGTGATGGGCCGGGGCATCCAGAAGCAGGAATGCAATGCGTGTTTTGGCTTCCGGATCCCAGGAAAGATTCTGAATACCACAGTCCAGGGCCGTATGCACTGCCTCAGGATAGTCTCCGCCACCGTCGGCATACTGTTCCGAGATGAAGTTTGTGGTGGTTGCAAAGTTGGTGGAGAAATTGCTGTAGCGGGTGATGTATTCGTCTCCTTCGTCCCTGTAGAACACCGCTGCAGTGCGGAAAGCAACTGTTCCCTGCTTTGCATTAACCTTATTGAGTATATCCAGAAGATCCTGCTTGAGGAAGTCAATTTCGTCGGCCATCGAGCCGGTTGCGTCCACTATGAAAGCGATATCGGCCTTTTCTGCAGCAGACCTGGCACCGTCAAGCACAACCTTGTTTACCTTTACGCCATTTGCGCAATCCCATGAAACTATATCCGGAGAACCTTCAATGGCCTGACCATCCACAATAAGGGTCAAACCGTCCTTGGTGGCCGAATACTCCTCTTTCTGGAACATACCCAGCCAGCATTCCGCACGGCCCAGATTGTCTGTGATGGCATTCCAAAGAACGGCCCCGGAGCGTTCTATGGCCACTTTTACGCCTGCAATGGGTTTTCCGTTTTTGTCCGTAACCTCCACGGCAATGCGGTTGTTGGTCCAGAAGCCCCAGTATTCGCTTGTGCTTTCAAAGCTTACTCCGGTCATGAGGTTACCCCAGAAATCCCAGTTGTCAAGGTCGCACCACTCACCGGCGGTTACGCGGCCAGCCTGCGTGTTGGGATTCTCTTCCCCATTTCCTTCACCTGTGGACTCGCCATAATCTCCTCCTTCACTCATTTCACCGCCAATTGAGTCCATTTTGGCCCCGGAATCATCCGGAGCAATGGCAGTCCTTTCTTCGTACACGGACTTTTCTGAGGTACACGATGCCACCCCAACGGCAAGGCACAGCACCATTAATATATTGACAAGCTTTTTCATAAGCATTTTAATCTGACATCTATATAGATGCAAAAAAAGCGGCATTCGTTACATGCAGCCGCAATCTTTTGCATCTTTTTTCAATTGCTCTTTAAGCGCTTCCAGCGAAGGGAACTTCCGTTCGTCACGAATCCGGGCCAAAAACCGTATTTGCAGCGGCAGGCCGTAGATATCTTCATTGAAATCCAGAATATGCGTCTCAATAGTTCGCGTAGTGCCACCGACAGTGGGCCTTGTGCCGATATTGCACATACCCCTGTACTTCTTGCCAAGTACTTGAACCTCAACCGCATACACCCCATTGGCCGGCACCAGCTTAAGAGGCTCGTACAACTGCATATTAGCCGTAGGAAAACCTATTGTCCGCCCCACACGGTTCCCCGCCACCACCACGCCATACAGCCCATAACGGTATCCCAGCATGGTATTGGCCAAATCCACATCCCCCGCCTCCAAAGCCTTCCGAATCTGGGTGCTTGAGATTGCATTCGCAAAGCCTTGCGAAAAATAATTTTCCGATGCCGTGAGGCCGGCGAATGCAAATTCATCAACGGTCACAACACCAGGCTCCGAAATCTCGGAAGAAGTAAGCCTGTCCGTACCGATGCGATTGTCGTACCCCATCACTACCAGCGAAGCATCGAAGCGCTCACGAAGGAGTGAGATATATTCATCGGCCTTCATGGCGGCAAAGTCACGGGTGAAGGGCAGAACCTCCACTCGGTCTATGCCGGCATCGGCCAGCAGCACCTTCTTTTCTTCAAGCGATGTAAGTAGCCTGAAGCCCCTGGCATCCTGCTGCAAAACCGTCCTGGGATGCGGCCAGAACGTTACGACAACGGCCTCCTGCCCCCTTTCACGGGCACAGGAGACCACTGTCTCTAAGACATGACGGTGCCCAAGATGGACACCGTCAAAAAAACCTGTGGTTACTACAGCCACTTTACGCACTCAAAAGCCTGACGGTGAGCCAGCAGCGGATGCTTGGCAAAGAGACGGGCGCCAACCTGGTATGCACCGGTCTTTTCCGGCAGAATTTCCACGCTGTACTTGGCAATGCCGTCCTTGAATTGCGCCACCTTGGCTTCCTGCACATCCACGATGTGCAGTTTTCCGTGGGCGTCGGCCTGTGCAAACACGGCCTCCACGCCAACCTCTTCCGGAGAAAGTCCACCCAGCTGGAGTTCAATCTCGGCATGATAAGGAGTGGCAAGACTGAGGTCGTAGGTGGTAGCCTCCTGGCTGCGGGAAACAACGCTCACATTCTCCCATTCGCGGCGCACATGAGTCTTCCATGCGGCAAGTTCACGGGCCTTGGCAAAGTCCTTGGCAGTCATGTTCTTGACATCCTTGGACTGAGGAACGTAGTACTGGTTCATGTAGTCCGTGAGCATACGGTTGGTGGTGAAGTCGCAGGCCACCTGGGCAATGGTATTCTTGATGTAGCCAATCCATTCCGAACTGCGTCCGGTATTGCGGTCTACATTGTAGTATGCCGGAGCAATGTCATTCTCCAGAATCTGGTAGATGGTGGCTGCATCGAGCTCGTTCTGGAAGTTGTTGTCTTCGTAGGCCTGCTCGATGGGAAGAGCCCAGCCGGCGCCTTCCTTGTAACCTTCCACCCACCATCCGTCAAGCACGGAGAAGTGCATGGTGCCGTTCATGGCAGCTTTTTCACCGGAAGTACCGGAAGCTTCCTGAGGACGGGTAGGATTGTTCATCCAAACGTCAACGCCCTGTACCATACGTTTCGCAAGGGTAATGTCGTAACCGGGCACGAACACAATCTTTCCGATGAAGCGGGGATCCTTGGAAATGTCAACGATCTGCTTGATCAGGTCCTGGCCAGCTTTATCGGCCGGATGGGCCTTGCCTGCAAAGAGGAACTGGACGGGCTGTGCAGGATTGTTCACAATCTTATTCAGGCGTTCCAGGTCACGGAACAGCAGGGTTGCACGCTTGTACGTTGCGAAACGGCGGGCAAAGCCGATTGTGAGCACGTCGTCGCGCAGGTTTTCCAATATGGTCACCAGCTCCGACGGGCTGTAATGGTTGCTTATGCTCTTGTCCATAAGACGCTCGCGTACAAAGCCTATGAGCTTGACCTTGAGCTGCTTCTTGACGCTCCACACATCTTTATCGGCAACTCCGTAGATGCCCTCAAAGCAGGACTTGTCGTAATGGTGGGTAGCAAAAGCAGGGCCGAACACCTTAGCGTGAATGGGCTTCCATTCGGGAGCGCACCATGTGGGATAGTGAACGCCGTTGGTAACATAGCTCACGAAGAGTTCCTCCGGCAGATAACCGGGATACATGTGGGCAAAAATGTCCTGAGAAACCTTGCCGTGCAGCATGGAAACGCCGTTCACGTTCTGCGAGATATTGGCGGCCAGGTTGCTCATTGAGAATTTCTCACGGGTATCCAGCGGATTGTCCTTACCAAGGGACATGAGGGTTTCCCAGTCCACTTTCAGGCGCTCCGGATAATGGCCGATATACTGCCTCAGGAGGCCTTCCTCAAAGGCATCGTGACCGGCGGGAACCGGAGTATG
>JAGCWB010000181.1 GCA_017962065.1 Bacteroidales bacterium | reverse complement strand
TTGCACATAATGCCTTCCTTGGCATCCAGGCTTTGCTCGCTTACATCGGCCCCTTCAATGAGCGGGACGATGGGCAGGCCGAATTTCCTGGCAAAAGCATAGTCCCTGCTGTCGTGGGCGGGAACGGCCATGATGGCGCCGGTGCCATAGCCAGCAAGCACATATTCCGAAATCCATACCGGCACTTTCTGTCCGGTGAGAGGGTTGATTCCGTAAGAGCCGGAGAATACACCGGTAACTGCCTTACCTGCAATTCTTTCGCGCTCCGTCTTCTTTTTCACCTGCTCCAGATAGGCCTCAACTTCGGCCTTCTGTGATGCCGATGTAAGTTTATCCACCCACTCGCTTTCAGGGGCAAGGACCATGAAGGTTACGCCAAATACAGTGTCGGCCCTTGTGGTGAAGATGGTTACGTCGTGCTTTACACCGTCGCACTCCACTTGGAACACCATTTCTGCGCCCTCGCTGCGACCTATCCAGTTGCGCTGCATTTCCTTGAGGGATTCCGTCCAGTCCAGGCGGTCCAGGCCTTCCAGCAGGCGGGCGGCATATGCGCTTACACGCAGCTGCCACTGGGTCATCTTCTTCTGGAATACGGGAAAACCACCGCGCTCGCTAAAGCCGTCCTTAACCTCGTCGTTGGCAAGTACGGTTCCGAGTGCAGGGCACCAGTTAACGGTGCTTTCTCCCTGATATGCAATGCGGTAGCGCATAAGCGTATCGGCCTTTTCCTTTTCGGAGAAAGCTTTCCAATCCTCTGCGGTAAAGGCGGGCCCTTCGCTGCAGGCAGCATCAACGGCGGCGGAACCACACTGTTCAAAGGCTTTGATCAATTCCTCTACCGGACGGGCTTTCTGAAGCTTATTGTCATACCAGCAGCCGAACATCTTGAGGAAAGCCCACTGGGTCCACTTGTAGTAATCCGGATCACAGGTGCGGAATTCGCGGTCCCAGTCGAAGGAGAAACCAATGCGGTCCAACTGCTCCCTGTAGCGGGCCACGTTGTTGTGCGTAGTCTTTTCCGGGTGCTGGCCGGTCTGGATGGCATACTGCTCGGCCGGAAGACCGAAGGCATCGTAACCCATGGGGTGCAGCACGTTGAAGCCCTTCAGGCGCTTGTAACGCGCAAAGATGTCACTGGCTATATATCCAAGCGGATGGCCAACATGCAAGCCCGCGCCGCTGGGGTACGGGAACATGTCAAGCACATAATACTTGGGTTTATCTGAAATGGCGCTTGCGCAGTAGGTCTTGTTCTTGGCCCACCACAACTGCCACTTTTTCTCGATCTCTAAAAAGTTGTAATCCATATTTTAGTTTATAGTCTTTCCATTAATGCCGAATTTGCCTTTTTCCTTGGTAAGCTGGAATTCTACGGCCACCGTAAGGGCAACTTTGCACTTCTTTCCGCGATGACGTCCGGGCTTCCACTTGGGCGAGGCCGATATAACCCGCACGGCTTCGTCGTCCAGCACGCTGTGAACGCCGCGGGAAACCTTAACATCCTGCACCTCACCTTTCTCGTTTATGATGAAATCTACCAGCACACGGCCTTGTATACCGTTGTCCATGGCATATTTGGGATATTTAAGATACTGGTACACCCAGCGTTCCATGAAGGTGCGGGGATCCGGAGAGTTCAAGAACATAGGTTTGGTTTCCACATCGCTGTATGCATATACGCCGTTGTCCAAGTCGGCCTTTTTAACAGTAACGTTGCGGAACTGCGGAGCCTGGCCGTTGGCAAGGTGCACAACATAGCTGTAAATGTACTCCAGTTCTTTTTCCATGCCTTCGAAGTCGATGATGTCGAAGGTATCGCGGCCGGTGCCGTGCTCCGGATATCGGCCTGTAGTGAACAGCACAGAAGGAATCTCACTGCCGTAAAACACTATGTGGTCTCCGGGATAAGGTTCCTGGGAAACCAGCTGCGCCTGAACCGGAAGCAACTCTCCCTGAAGCGATTGCACTATGGTATTTAAATCTCCGTTGGAGGCGGTGTATGCATAGAAGCCGTTATTTCCCATTCCCAGCATATCCAGATTAACCATGGCATCTATGGCCGATGCATCTTTCTCGAAGGTACGGTTAAGGAAGTACCATGAGCCGGCAAAGGTCTCGCAGGAACCGCCAAAGCCCACGAACAGGATGCTCCGTCTTATAAGGGTGCGGGCGTAGGACAGTTTGCGTGCAAGTTCCAGCAGCATGGCCATGCCCGATGCATTGCCGTTGGCACCGTAGTAAATCCGGTCCACGTTTTCCCCGTCCACCGTCATGGTATCCATTCCCAGGTTGTCAATGCGTGCGCCAATTACTATGTAGCGCTTGTTCAGGCTTTTGTCCCATCCCTGCAGCATGCCAACCACGTTCCGGGAAGTAAGGGTATCGGCCCCGGAGGCTATTCCGAATTCGTTTCCTGCGGTAAGTATGTCTATTCCGTATTCCTTGAGCTTTTCTTCAAGGTAGGCTGCCGCCATCTTCTCCCCTTCCGAGCCGGCCTTGCGCCCTTCCATCTGGGCACCGGCAAGATATCCCACATGCTCCTTGAAGGCGCGGACGTTTTCAGAATCGTCCAGGTCTTCCAGCGTGGTGCGGTATTGGGCATTAATGACGCCTGCTGCGAGCATGGCGGCCAAAAGGGCAAAGAGGCGCTTAAACATCACTATTCGTTAATAAGTATCCAGGTTTCCGGAGGGCAAACACCTGTTCCGCGAAGTTTGTTCCTGTTTTCGAGGGTTTCGGCCAGGCTGTTTGACGGGCAGATGCCAACAGCCAGAAGGCCGTTGCGGAAGCTGATTATGGTAGCTGTGAAACCGGCGTCATTGCAGGCTTTTAGCTTACGCTCCGCATACGAACGGCCGCGGAAGGCGCCCACAATGAGGTAATACTTGCTTTCCAGTTTGGTTGTGTAAAGACCGCCCAGCTTGGAAGGGTTGATGAGAGTGCCCTTTGACTGGGACAGCGAGTCCAGAAGGTGGGTTTCCAGCGCGGCCAGGGAATCGGCCAAATGCTGCTGTACCCTTTCCATGGAGTCTATACGGGCCTGGTGACGGGCCTCTTCCTCTGCTATCCTTTGCAGGCGTATCTCTTCCACCTGAGCGGCGGTTGGTCTGCCGGCAATGGTGCGAACAAAGTCACAGCTGTTCACCAGGACTGCCAGCGCCAAAAGCAATATGAGGGTCTTTTTCATAGCGTAATCTTCCTTAATCTGCAAAAATACGCTTTTTTCAAAGATTTTGCCAAATAAATATTGTATATTTGTACAAACGTATATATGAAGAAAACTGTCAAGCTGGAAGCCATGGACCCCATTGAAATTTACGGGGTTGGCAACAAGATACTAACGGAGTTCTGCTCCTACTTCCCCCACCTAAAAGTGGTAGCCAGGGGCAACGAACTAATCCTTGAAGGCAAGGAAAGCGACATAGCCGAATTCAACATCCGTTTTGCCGAACTGGTAGAGCGCCGTCACCACAAGATGAACCTCACCGTATACGACGTTGAGGACATCTTTTCCGGCGGAGGAGGAGGGGCGGATAGATTCCGCCTTTCGGCCGATGCCGTCATAGTCCACGGCACCGACGGAAAACCCATCCGCGCCCGCAACAAAACCCAGCAGGAACTCATTAAAGCTTATTTTGACAATGACCTGGTCTTTGCTATCGGCCCTGCCGGAACCGGCAAAACCTACATGGCAATTGCCCTTGCAGTGCGTGCCCTCAAAAACCGCGAAATCAAGCGCATAATCCTCACCCGCCCCGCCGTAGAAGCCGGCGAGCGCCTCGGTTTCCTGCCAGGTGATTTGAAAGACAAGCTGGACCCCTATCTCCAGCCCCTGTACGATGCCCTGGCCGATATGATACCCTCCAAAAAGCTGCAGGATTTCATGGCCGACGGCACCATCCAGATTGCTCCACTGGCCTATATGCGCGTCCGTACCCTGGACAAAGCCTGCGTCATACTTGACGAAGCCCAGAACACCAATCTTGGCCAGCTCAAGATGTTCCTAACCCGCATGGGTACCAGCGCCAAGTTCATAGTAACCGGCGACGCCACCCAAATAGACCTCCCTCACCGCGAAGACAGTGGCCTTCTTGCCGGCATAAAATTGCTTGAAGGCATCAAAGGAATAGCCACCATCCGCTTTACCACCCAGGACATAGTCCGCCACCCCCTTGTAACCAAAATCGTCCGCGCCTTCGACGCACAAAAAAAGCCCTCTACCGAAGCAGAGGGCTAAATCGAACTGTTTATCCAGTTATTACTGGGCAACAATTGCATTCCACTTTTCGTAGGCTTCCTTGTATTTGGGATCAACGCTGCGGAGCTGGAAGTTCAGGCGCTTGAGATAGTCTGCAGCTGCGGCCTTAACGTCCGGGTTGGAGCTTACCTCGTAGCATTTTTCGAAGGGCTCGATGGCGCTGGCGTATACTTCTACAAGCTTAGCGCTGAGTTCGTCGTACTTCTTGTACTCGCGAACATCGAGGGCGTTCATCTCTTCTACAATGTCCTCGCCTCTCTTCAGGGCCACGGTTGCCAAACCGTAGTAGGCCATGTCGTAGTTGGGATCTACTTCCAAGCCCTTGTTGTATGCAGCCTCGGCAGCTTCGTAATCCTTGATACCGGAAAGGATGTTACCTTCTACATAATAGAGGGAAGGGTTGTCCGGCATGGCTTTCTTTGCTTCGTCCAGGAGTTCAACGATCTTCTTGGGATCCTCCTTGGTGGCCAGATACAGGTTGATGAGGTTGGTGAGGATGGAAGCGTTGTCCGGATACTGGGTAAGACCGGAGGCAAGGTAGTTCTTTGCGGCAAGGGTATCGGCCTTTGCAAGGGCGCAGTCACTGAGGTTAGCATATACGTTACCCTCTGAGAAATAACCGTTTGCAATGCACTTGTTGAAGTATTCCTCTGCACGGGCATAGTCCTTTACCGCCATGGCGGTGAAGGCGCAGTTGTAGAATGCATCGTCGTTGCGTACGCTGCAAGGAGCAACGATGGACCAGTCGGCAGCGCCTTTGAACATGTCGCTGGCCTTCTTGAGGTCACCGAGCTGATAGGCTACGAAAGCATCGCCGTAGTAAGCGTTAACAATCTCCTGAAGTCTGGGATCCACATCTTTGTCTTTGGCTCCAACTTCAAATGCCTTTACATAAGCTTTGGCTGCTTCTCCCAGAATGTCTCCGGGAACGGAAGGATGGGTAACCTCCACGATGGAAAGGAGACCGGCAGGGCTGAAGTAAACGTTTGCGGTGGGAAGTTCGAACTTCTCGAAGGCAGTGCCCTGGAGTACCACGGTACCGGCCGAAACGGCATTCTTGTTCATCATCAGGAATGTGGTTTTGTCGATACCCTGGGTGATATTGGATGTAGGATTGCTGTAAGCGGTCTGGTAGGCCTTGCCAAGTGTCATCCATGTGGCGGGCTTGGTTGCTTTCTTGGCATCCTGTGAGGCTGCAAGGGCCTTGTCGACGGCTTTCTGCATTTCTGCATCCGGCTTCTGGGCATACGCTAACTGCAGTGAGCAGGCCAGCGCAAGAATTACAAAGAGTTTTTTCATATCATTAAAGTTTAAACATTTATTCTACTACTTCGGCGGGACCTTCAAGTTCCGTACCTTCGGCGGCCTGGCTTTCTTCTTCATCACTGTGAGCCACTACGGAAACTGCCGCAATGGCGTCTTTTTCGCGGATGTTGATGAGCCTTACGCCCTGGGTTGCACGTCCGGCAATGCGAATGGTGCTTACAGGCATGCGGATTGTCATTCCGCTACGGCAGATAATCATGAGGTCGTCTTCGTCCGTGACGTTCTTGATTGCTACCAGCGAGCCTGTCTTTTCCGTAATGTTAAGGGTTCTTACGCCCTTTGCACCGCGCGCCGTCTGCCTGTAATCCTCCGGGGCCGAACGCTTGCCGTAACCGTTCTCCGACACTGCCAGAACCTGGTGTTTATCGGCATCCGGGGCCTGGGGATCCATGCATACAACGCCAACCACAAAGTCTCCTTCATCAAGATTGATGCCACGCACGCCGGTGGAGGTGCGGCCCATGGCACGGGCCTCCTGCTCATCGAAGCGGACGCAGCGGCCTCCATTGGCTGCAATCATGATATTGCAGCGGCCGTTGGTGAGCACGGCCTCCAGTAATTCATCATCATCGCGGATGTTGATGGCGTTAACGCCGTTGGTGCGCGGACGGGAATACGCCTCCAGGGAAGTCTTTTTAACCACGCCCTGGCGGGTTACCATCATGATGTAATTGTTGTTGATGAATTCCTCGTCCTTGAGCGTCTTCACGTTGAGGTATGCGCGGACGCAGTCGTCCGGTTCTATCATGAGGATGTTCTGGATGGCGCGGCCCTTGGAAGTGCGGGTGCCTTCCGGAATCTCGTACACCTTGAGCCAATAGCAGCGGCCCTTCTGGGTGTACATAAGCATGGTGCTGTGGTTGTTGGCAATATAGATG
>JAGCWB010000180.1 GCA_017962065.1 Bacteroidales bacterium | reverse complement strand
TGTGCTGGATGCCAAAGGCCGTTTCCAGGGTTACGTTTCCCTGGCCGATATCCGAAAGGACATGTTCCTGCCGCATCTGTACGACCAGCGTCACGTTTACAATTATATGCGGTCGGCCCCGGAATACGTCCACATTTACGAGTCCATGGATTCGGTGATGCGTAAATTCGAAAAGACCGGAGCGTGGAACCTGCCGGTGGTGGACGATGACAGGAAGTATCTGGGCTTCCTTTCAAAGTCGAAGATTTTCAACGCCTACCGAGACGAACTGAAGGATTTCTCCCAGGATTAATTCACGATGAAAGAACTGTACGTCAAGCACATAGCTAAACTGCTGGGCATTCAGCCCTGGCAGGTGGAAAACTGCGCCGAACTGTTCCAGGACGGCTGTACCATTCCCTTCATAAGCCGATACCGCAAGGAACGCACCGGAGGCCTTACGGACGTAGAAGTGGCCGAGGTAAAGCATTGGGCCGAAGTTTTCGAGGAGATGGAAAAGCGCAAGGCTTCCATCATCAAGACAATCGACGAACAGGAGAAACTTACGCCTGAGCTTGAAAAGAAGATAGAGAACTGCCTTAACGCCAGCGAGTTGGAAGATTTGTACCTGCCTTACAGGCCAAAACGTAAAACCCGCGCTACGGTGGCAATCGCCGCCGGCTATGAACCGCTGGCCAATCTTATCTGGAACGGCAAGGCCGGCCGGCTGGAGGCCGATGAGGCTGCCCTTCAGGGCGCCCGCGACATTATGGCGGAACGTATAAACGAAACCGCTTCCTACAGGGAGACTCTGCGTAGCATATACCGCACCCGAAGGGTGGAATCTACCGTCACTAAAAAGGGTCAGGAGGACCCTGAAGCCGCAAAATACCGTAGCTATTTCAAGTTCTCCCAGCCCATTTCAAAAATTCCTTCACACAACCTCCTGGCTATGCTAAGGGCCGAGAATGAGGGGTACCTCCGCATAAGCATTGATGCCGACGGTGAAAAATGCGGCAACAAGATTTACTATGACTTCTGTCAGGAGCACGGCTATCCGTCACGCGTATGCGGGGAGCAGATCCGTGAGGCCGTGGACGATGCCTGGAAGCGCCTTCTGGATCCTTCAATCACCGGCGAAGTGCTTCGTGAAGCCAAGGAAAAGGCCGATATAGAATCCATCCAGGTCTTTGGTGAAAACCTTCGCCAACTGCTTCTGGCCGCGCCGGTAGGGCAGAAGAGAGTCATGGCGATAGACCCAGGCTTCAGGACCGGCTGCAAGGTGGTGTGCCTGGACGCCCAGGGCAACCTGCTGCACCATGATGTTATTTTCCCGCATCCGCCCGTGGCCAAGAAAATAGAGGCCATTACCAAGATTGCCGACCTTGTGGAAAAATATGACATAGAGGTGATTGCAATCGGTAACGGCACTGCAGGGCGAGAGACAGAGGAATTTGTAAAGCGCGTGGGGCTTCCGGAAAACGTGCGTATATTCTCAGTGAGCGAAGACGGCGCATCGGTATATTCGGCCTCGGATGTGGGCCGTGAGGAATTCCCCCAGTACGACGTTACCGTTCGCGGCGCGGTTTCTATCGGCCGAAGGCTGATGGACCCTCTTGCCGAACTTGTTAAGATAGATCCCAAGTCCCTCGGAGTTGGCCAGTATCAGCACGACGTGGATCAGGGGCTCCTGAAGGAGAAACTTGACAATACCGTTGAAAGTTGCGTAAACAGCGTTGGAGTGGCCCTGAACACTGCCAGCCCTTATCTTTTGCAGTATGTTTCCGGCATCGGGCCTGCGCTGTCGCGAGCAATTGTGGATTATCGTGCAGCCAACGGTGAATTCACCGGCAGGGAACAACTTAAGAAGGTTCCGCGCCTTGGCGCCAAGGCCTTCCAGCAGTGCGCCGGCTTCCTGCGCATACCCGGCGCGGCCAATCCGCTGGACAATTCGGCCGTGCATCCGGAGGCCTACCACATTGTGGATAAGATGGCCAAGGACCTGAAGGTGAGCACCAAGGAGCTGGTTGGGAATGCCGAACTTTGCAAGAAGATAAAGGCGCAGGACTATGTGGAAAAGGACTTCGGCCTTCCTACGGTGAACGATATCATCCAGGAACTGCAAAAGCCTGGACGCGACCCCCGAGCCGTCGCCCAGGAATTCTCCTTTGCCGATGACATTCACGACATAGAGGACCTCAAGACCGGCATGGAACTGCCAGGAATAGTAACAAATATTACGGCTTTTGGCGCCTTCGTGGATATCGGCCTGCACGAAAACGGCCTTATCCATGCCTCACAGATGGGTGTGAAAGGCATGGCAGTGCCGTCTAAGGTGCTAAAGCTGCATCAGCATGTGAAGGTCCAGGTAATTTCCGTTGACCTGGAACGCAAGAGAATCGGCCTCAGGCTTTTGGCTTGATATTTCTAAACCGCAGGCCCATTACGCCCCAGAATGCTTCGCCGAAAATGCCGCCGCTCATCTTGGATGTGCCTTTTTGGCGGTTGGTGAAGATGATGGGCACTTCCTTAAGTTTGAATCCAAGTTTCCAGGCAGAGTATTTCATCTCTATCTGGAAGCCGTAGCCTTTCATCTTAACTGCGTCAAGGTCAATCGTCTCCAGTACTTTGCGGGTATAGCATACAAAGCCGGCGGTGGTGTCGTAAATGTGCATACGGAGCATGCCCCTGACGTAAGTGGAGGCAAAGTACGACATCACGATACGGCCCATGGGCCAGTCCACCACACTGACACCGTTGCAGTAGCGGGAACCTATGCTAAGGTCGGCCCCTTCTTCCGCGCAAGCCTTGTAAAGGCGCAGCAGGTCCTTTGGATCGTGCGAGAAATCGGCATCCATCTCGAAGATATAGTCGAATCCGTTCTCCAAAGCCCATTTGAAACCCGTAAGATATGCCGTTCCCAGCCCCAGTTTTCCACTTCGCTCAATCAGATGAATTCTATTGGAAGGCAGTACCCTTCCCTCCGCTGAATTTAAGGCCGATGCTCCGGGAAGGGCACTGCCTTCCATTAGATCTTTTACGATTTGGGCAGTGCCGTCGGGCGAGCCGTCGTCAATTACCAGCACGTGAAACTCTCCGGGAAGTTCAAGCACGGCCTGGATTATATCGGCTATGTTCTCTTTCTCGTTGTATGTGGGGATGATTACAAGCTTCTTGTCCATTTACTTTTCGATTGCTTTTAACATTTCGGCCACTGCGGCTTCAAGCTGGACGTCGCGGCCGCTCAGGACCGAGGCGGGGTCGTTGTAAACCAGGATGTCCGGCTCTATCTGGTGGTTCTCTATGTAGCTTTGATCCGTGGTGTCCCAGTTGCCAACCTGAGGGATGCCGAACACTATGGAAGCGTTGATCTGGTTCTCCCACCATACGGCTGTCATGGTGCCGGGAACAGGTGCGCCAATGAGTTTGCCGATTCCCAAATGCTTGTAGGCCAGAGGGAAGCCGGAGGCATCTGAGTAGTTGTCTTCGCCAACGAGTACGCAGCTGGGCTTGGTCCACTTGTTAAATGGCTCGTGGCCAACATACTGGCCGCGGGGAGTGAACAGCACGTATTCCTTGCCGCCAAGGAAGGTAACAAGGTCGTCGTGCAGCCAGCCGCCGCCGTTGTGGCGCGTGTCAACAATGAGGGCTTCACAGTTGCGGTATTTGCCAAGGGCTTTGGAATAGAGTTCGCGGAAACTGGGGGAGTTCATGCCTTCAATGTGCACGTAGCCCACGCGGCCGCCGGAAAGCTGTGCCACCTTTTCCTCTCTCTGGCGCACCCAGCGCTTGTATAGCAGGGTAGCGTCCGAGGTGGAAGGAGTTACGATGTATTCCTTTTCCTTGCCGCCGGTCTTTACGGTGATGACGGTCTTCTTGCCGTTTCTCTCGTACAGATATTTCATCCAGTTGTCGCCGGCCTTGATCTGGTTGCCTTCGATGGAGGTGATTATGTCACCGGCCTTTATATCGGCATCTATGTTGGACAGTACGCCGCCGGGAAGGACTTCGGCAATCTTGAGGCCGTCGCCTTTCCATGTTACGTCATACAGCACGCCCAGGTGGCCCAGGCTGCGGCTGGAGGTGGCGCGGAAACGGGCGCCGGTGTGCGAGCCGTTCAGTTCTCCAAGCATTTCGGAGAGCATGTCCTGAAAGTCGTAGTAGTTGTTGATGTAGGGGAGGAAGGCGGCGTAGTTGTCGTGGTAGTACT
>JAGCWB010000179.1 GCA_017962065.1 Bacteroidales bacterium | reverse complement strand
TATGAAAATCCTCATCGACAACGGCCATGATATCGAGACGCCGGACAAACGCTCTCCCAACGGCGTGCTCCGGGAATACGCCTGCTTTATTCGCATAAGGCAAGAGGAAAACTTCACTGGTATAAGCTTGTGTTTTATGTTTCGTACACAGATTTATACACAGTTTTCGAGAAATCCAAATTAATGTTGATAAACCGTGATTTACTTAATCCGCTTATCTGCAATGTGTTAAAACAACTATTTATAATTCTCGTTGACCATCAAAATAGTCCCCTATGCTCCACAAAAAAATGCATCGCTGCCGCGATGATTTTTTCGTGAACTACGTCTTCTAATCTTATTTAGGGGGCGTACCCCCTCAAACTCCCCTGCGTCGCTTCGCTCCTGAATTCGCTGATCTCGGGCGCGATGCTTTTTTCGTGCAGTACCATTACGCTGGAAAAAAGTGTTATCTTTGCAAGCATGAAGTACTACATCATAGCCGGGGAGGCGTCCGGGGATTTGCATGGGAGTAATCTCATGAGGGGGATTTATGCACATGACAAGGAGGCCGATATACGATTCTGGGGCGGGGAGAAAATGGACGGGGTGTATAAGGAGCAGCAGAACGGGAAGGGCCTTGTGAGAGATTACAGGGACACGGCTGTGATGGGATACGTGGAAGTGCTGCTGAAAGGAGCAAAGATCGCAAGAAACGTAAAGGAGTGCAAGGAGGACATAGAATCCTGGAAACCGGATGCTGTAATTCTGATAGATTACCCCGGTTTCAACCTCAAGATCGCCGAATTCGCGCACAACAAGGGCTTTAAGGTATTCTACTACATAGCCCCCAAGGTTTGGGCTTCGCGCGAAGGCCGGATTAAAAAAATCAAAGCCTGGGTGGACCGCCTGTTCATCATTTTCCCCTTCGAAGTCCCCTACTTCCAGTCCAAAGAAATACCATTCACATACGTAGGTAATCCGCTTATAGACGCCATAAAAGACAGCCCCGCCATGCAGGAAAACCGTAATGAATTCCTGCAGCGCACAGGTCTTCCGGACGTTCCATGGATTGCCCTTCTGGCAGGCTCCCGCAAAATGGAAACGGACAGCATGCTTCCCACATACATGGCCTTTGCCGATGTCTGGCATGCCGATAATCCGGACTGCCAGTTCGTAATTGCAGCCGCACCGGGCCGAAGCATGGACGACTATCTGAAGCACATTTCCGGCAGGCCATACGTAAAAGTTGTATTCGGCGAAACCTACGGAATCCTCCGCCACTCTCAGGCGGCAATTGTCAATTCCGGAACGGCCTCCCTTGAGGCCGCACTTATCGGCACGCCACAGATTGTCTCATATAAGGTCAATCCAATCACGGCCGCAATTGCACGCCGGATCGTCAAGGTAAAATACGCATCCCTGGCAAACCTTATTCTGGACAGGCCGGCCGTAAAGGAATTACTGCAGGAAGACTTCACACTTGAAAACCTGGTGGCCGAAATGCGCCGCATCACGGAAGACAGCACCTACAGGCAGAAGATGCTTGCAGACTACTCGGAAATAAAGGAAAAACTGGGCGGAGAAGGGGCCTATTTGGTGGCCGGCGGATCAATTGTGAAAAGCACCTCCGAGGCAACGCCGTAACCAGCCCAATAGCCAAGGCCGCCATGAATGTTGGAGGCTCCGCTTGTCTCCGTGCGCTTGGCGGTAAGATTGCCGATATTGGAAAGGATTGTAGATTCAAACTCTGTCCAGTAGCGGAACATATCTTCATTCATGGTACACAGCTTGATCCACATCTGGTCTCCCACGTAGATGTTGGGGAAATTGATATGGTCCATGAGGCGCTGCGTGCTGAAGAGTATCATCTCGGTACGGCCTCGCATGTTGTAGTCCGGCGCTTCTGCTAAAGATGATGGATGGTAATGGCTGTCCTTACCCACCGTGCGCGTGAATACCTTATAATAATTGCCAAGAGGAACCGGATCAGTAAAGCAGCAGGATACGGTAGCCAGGGAGTCCTTATACTCTTTCACGTGAACAGTATCAATGGGAACCGGCTGCGGTATAGAGGTTTCGGCCGTTGCCACATAATCCTTGTACTCCACCTTAAGACTATATGATTTCCCAACCTCGCCGATTATGTCGGTGGTTGTAAAAATATACGGCGGGAAGAACCTAGAATCGGCCATTCCTGTAAGTACCACTGTCTTGTCTCCGTCACTAACGCTCACCTTGGCCCATTTGGCTATATGCTCCACGATATCGGCAGCTTTGATGGCCTTGCCGTCCTGGACCAGAAAACTCTCCGACACCAGAACAACGGGATAGTCACCGTTCTCTATCCAGCCCTCTACCACAAGCGAGGAATCGCCCGTTGCAGGCTGCTCCTTGCTGCATGAAAGAAGCACTCCCGTAATGAGAAGGACAGGGGCAATATATTTTATTTTAGAAAGCATAGAAAACGGACAGGGACGGGAGGAAACGCAGTTTAAGTACAAAGGGACGGAATACGTAAGAGTCG
>JAGCWB010000178.1 GCA_017962065.1 Bacteroidales bacterium | reverse complement strand
ATTGAAGCCCTTGAGAAGGAAATCCATGGTTTCCCCGTCCTTTTCCGACAGGTTGGAACGGATTTCCTCCACCACATTCCTGAATCCCTGACCACCGTCGTACTTAAAGTCGGCCGTAAGATAGGGGAGGCTGGAGATGATATACTCGAAATTGCTCATCTGTTATCCAAAAAGGATTTTCTTGGTGGCAGGACGCATATACTGGCCGATAAGCTCTTGGAAACTCTCGTCCGTGAGGCTGATGAAATAACTGCCGTCCTTGGGGCCGATCTTGAAGCCGCCTGCGAGTTTCTTTGAGAAAGAAGCCTCCACGCCTTTGCCGATGGTTTTGGCAAGCTCGCTCTTCACGAAAGGCTCCAGCTCTTTCTGTAGCTTTTCCGGAAGAACCAGTGCAAGGTCTGTGCTCTCCTGGGCGCTGAAGCGCTGGGCAACTGCCGTGAGAATTTCTTTTACAAAAGTAACATCTTCCAGAGCGGCGTTTACAGGTGCGTCCACAGCCTTGGCTACAATGAGATTCTCCACGCTGGCCTTGGTTTCCTGGATGCTCTGTGTGGCGGCCATCTTTACGTCGCCTTCCACTTTTATCCGGTAATCATCGGCATCCTTTTTAGCCTTTTCCAGAATGGCTGCCGCCTCCTGCTGTGCTTTCTCTACTATGGCCTGGGCATCGGCCTTGGCTTTGACCAGAATGGCCTCGCCTTCTTCTTTTCCCTTTGAAAGACCCTCATTATAAAGCTTTTGGGTCAGTTCCTGGAGTTTGTCCATATCTAATGATTTAAACTGTTTTTCTATGTCCTACAAATATACTCAATATTTCTGTATTATAAAAGAGAAAATAGCTTTAGCGGATTGCGCTGGCGGCTATGCTGGCTACGGTGCTGCGGAGGCGGGCTACGGAGCCTGTATCCACGGGATGAACGCGGTTTGTGAGGATGATTACGGCTGTAGAGGTGTCCGGGTCCAGGATTATGGAGGTGCCGGTGTAGCCGGTATGGCCGCGGAGGTGCTCGAGTTCAAAGATATCGCCGCTAGTATATGGGCTTAAGTATAAAGTATCCCAGCCAAGGGCTCTGGCAACGGACGGATCATTTACAACAGGTACTTCAAACATCTTGCGCACGGTTTGCGGGCTAAGTATGCGCCTGCCGTTCCAGGAGCCGCCGTTAAGAAGAGCGGCCGATATTACTGCAAGGTCCTCCACGTTGGAAAACACTCCTGCATTACCGGAGTTGCCACGGTTGATAATGCGCGCAATAGGATCGTGCACAACGCCCTGCAGCGGCAGGCCGTCTTCCTGCACTTCGGTAGGAGCGCAAAGCTGTACAAGGGCCGATAGCTCACGGTCCAGAGGGAAATAGCATGTGTGCTTAAGTCCCAGAGCGTCAAATATTTCCCGCTGCGCATAGTCGCACAGTCTCTCTCCGGTAACGCGCTCGATTATTGCCTGCAGAGTAACAAAATTTAGGCAGCTGTAAACCATCTTGGTGCCTGGTCTGGTATTACGCCCAAGGCAAGTGGCAATATAGTCCACCAGCTCATTTGAAGTTCCGGGGCCGTAAGTGGCCACATAAGCGGACACATCAATATAAGCGTCCAGTCCAGAAGAGTGTGTAAGGAGATGCTGGACGGTGATTTCCACGGTTTCACCTTCGTCTGAACGCCAGGGCTTGAAGCCGGGAATATATCGGCTCACGGGATCTACCAGCCGCACCTTGCCACTTTCCACAAGTTGCATAATGGAAATGGTTGTTCCAACGCACTTGGACAAAGAGGCCAAATCGAACATGTTTTCCACGGTCATCGGTTCAACCGAAGGCACAAGCGACTTGTTTCCAAAGGCTTTTTCATACACCAAAACGCCATTATGCACTATGCCCACAACGGCACCTGGCGCATCTCCATGGCCGATAGAGGCGTTGACGGCACTGTCAATTAGTGCCAGACGGGAAGGGTCCATTCCCGCCTTCTGCGGAGAGCATCGGCGTATTCCCGTGCGTGGAGCACAGGCAAGGGCCAGCACAACGGTGCAGGCAATGAGTATGCGTTTAAAATACATAGGTAGAAGCCATTCCAATAGTCCAGTCACTTATTTGCGGGTTCAGTGCACGTCCAACGTCCACCGACATCATGAAATTAGTGTTCATAACAAGCTTTACGCCAATTCCCGGAGCCACCATCACCGGAAGCTTAAGGTCTTGATAAAGAGGATGTAAAGTATCGGCAGACAAAGTGGCCATCTGTTCTTCCAGCCTGTACGTGCGGGTAATGGCCGCAAGGTCCACGAATGGATTGAATATTATGTTGAAATGCTGGCGGAAAGCGTCGAAGATGAACGGAGTAACGCGGAATTCCACATTGGCCCAGGCATAGCCGGCGGCCGAAACCCTGTTATAACGTATGCCCCTCACGCTGGCGCGGCTTCCTATGCCGTCGAACTCGTCAAAGGGATAGAAAGGTGTTGCTATTTCGTTCAGGTTGTAGAATGGCATTTCGCCCCAGATTTGATGCTGCAGGCCAAGATGGTAGGCAAAGATGCATCGGCACGGAAAAATTGTGATATACTGCCTGAAATGGGCAACCAGCTGGCCGTAATGGTATTTTCCGTGCTCAACGTCAAAATTTGACAGGGAGTATAGTTCGGCAAAAATGCCTTTGCCGGGGTTGCGTTCTACGTCCCTTGAATCGTAACTGAGGCCGGCCTTGAATTCCAGCGACATCCCGCCTTCATATTCATCGGCCCTTATCAGGTTCATTTTTCTATATTCTTGATACAGAGAATATTGCGAATCGTAGCGTTCCAGGCTGAAGTTTGACATGTCCGTTTTGCGGAAAACCACGCCGCCAAGCCAGCTCAGGTTGCCGACGATATCTCCCAGCAGGGAGGCGTTCACTCTCAGATGCTTCCTGTGGTTGGTGTACCAGGCGGTGCGGGTACCGGGATTAAGGTCCAGCTCCGGGTAATATGGCGACGCTATACCGTTGAAGCCGTAAAAATTGTTCACCATGGCGTCGCGGTACGTGAATGTGGCGTTCAAACGCAATCCGTCCACAATATTGGGACACTCAAAACATGCGTGAACAGACCACGAACCTTTTGTGGCATAGCCAACAGCAATACCAATGTGCTGGAGGTAATTTGGATAAACGCTGCCGTCGCCGTAATTAAACACGTCTCCAAGGACGCCAAGTGTAACACCGGTATCGGTAGAATAACCAAGGTTAGGAAGAGGTAGCATGACCCAGCCGGTCTTGGGCTTCTTCTGCCCAGCCGCCGCTAGCGAAAGCAGCACCAGTGCCGCAGCCAGTATGCGCTTACCTGCAATCATGCTGAATTCCTACCCCTTCAGCCTTAAGAAACTGTAGCCGAAGCGTTTACAGGCGGCTTTTTCCAGTTCTTCGCGGTCTTCGGGATGGGCTATGGAAATTAGAAGGCGTGCGCGCTGAGCCAGGCTTTTGCCACGGAGATACACTATGCCGTGCTCGGTGGCTACGTACTGGGTTTGGAAGCGGGTGGTTACCACGCCGGCGCCTGGGGTAAGGGTTGGAACGATCTTGGCCTTGCCTTTTGCTGTGCGGGAGGGGAGTGCTATGAAGGTACGGCCGCCTTCCGACAGCGCGCAGCCGTACATGAAATCGTGCTGACCGCCTACGCTGGAGAAAATCATTTCGCCAATGGAGTCGGCGCAGATCTGGCCGGTAAGGTCCACCTCTATGGCCGAATTAATGGCGCATGCGCGCGGATTCTGGGCAATCAGGAACGGATTGTTGGTATAGGCCACGTCAAAGAACTCCATGGTGCGGTTGTGGTCTATATATTTGTACATCTCTTTTGAGCCGATGGCCAGGGCCGCCACGCTTACACCTGGATGCACCTTCTTTAAGGAGTTGTCAATTACGCCTTCTTTCATAAGACGTATCACTCCGTCGGTCATGGCCTCCGTATGAAGCCCCAGGTGCTGATGATGCTTGATTCCGTTCAAAACGGCATTGGGGATGCCTCCAACGCCTATTTGCAAGCAAGCGCCGTCCGGGATCTGGGAGGCAACGTTGGCGCCTATGGCCGCTTCAATTGGCGTAGGCTCTCCAAAAACCATCCCCAGCGGCGGCTCCTCGCAGTAAACGGCGGCCGATATCTTGGATTCGTGAATAAGGCACTTTCCGTACAGATAAGGGATATTCGGGCTCACCTGAGCAATGACAACCCGCGCGCATTCCACTGCGGAAACCGCAATATCGGCCGATATACCAAAGCTCAGATACCCGTTCTCGTCGGGCAGTGAGCAGTTGATAAACGCCACATCCACAGGCATTTCGCCGCTGCGGAAAAGGGCCGGGACTTCGCCCAAAAATGCAGGTGTCATTGTGCCGTAACCCTCGGCTATATGCCGCCGCTGGTCGCCGGAAATGAATATGCTGTTTACAAGGAAAGAATCCTTGTACTCCGGCTTGCAGAAAGGTGCTTCGGCGGCTGTAACGTTAAAGCCGCACACTATCTGCACGTCACGCAGTTCATCGTGACGGCGTGCAAGTGCTTCCTGCAGTATAACGGGCACTGAGGTGCCGCCCTGGCAAACTACGGTGTCGCCGCTGCGCACCAGTTTCACCGCTTCGTCGGCCGATACGTATCTCATTGGTTTACAAGATTTATAAACAGTTTAAGGTGCTTGTCCAGAAGGGCGAATTCTTCGTCGCCCAGCAGGCGCGACACGCAAACGCGTATGCCGCATTGACCACTGCCCGTGGTGTTAAGCGGGACTGCAATCACCCCGCAGCGCATAAGCGTCTCCAGCAGCTCTTTATTCTTCATATCCCGGTATTCAACGGTGTAGAAGAAACCGTCGCTAATGGTTTGCTCCATGTCTTTGTCGTACACCAGGTGGAAGCCGTTGTTTTCGAAAATATCACGCGATTTGTGAGCCCTCAGGCCATAGTCGCGCAGTTCCTTCACAAAATTGTATCGGCCGTCAACAGCCGCCTCCATCATGGCCGAAAAAGCGTACTGGGCCGAATGCGAAGCGCCGGAAGTATTTACATACAAGTAGTTAAGTATGAAATTCTCTCCGAAACGCGACATGCCCCATTTCTCTTTCAAAGCAGGGTATTCCCTCTGGTACAGCTTGTCGGATATGCACACCATTGCTATTCGCTCGCCGGCATAACTGAAGATTTTAGAGGCCGATAAAAGCAGGATATAATTGTCCGTATAACGTGCCACTGTGCTCTGGAAAGGCGGACGGAAGGGCACTGACATATCCTTTCGGAAATCCATGCAAAGGTACGCAAGGTCTTCAAGCACAATTACATCGTACTTGGTTGCAAGCTCTCCGATAATCTTGAGCTCCTCTTCCGTGAGGCAAATCCATGCCGGATTGTTTGGGTTTGAGTAAAGCACGGCGGCAATGTTGCCCTGCTTGAAGTAAGACTCCAGTTTGTCGCGCAGCTTTTCCGAACGGTATTCGTAAATATCAAAGGTGAGGTTCTTGATTCCAAGTATGTCCGGCTGCCTTCCGTGGGCCGAGAAACCGGGGCATATATAAAGAATGGTATCCTTTCCCGGCTGCAACTGGGAGCATTCCAGGATACTGGTCATGCTGCCCTGCATGGAGCCAACCGTGGGAACTATACCCTTAGGGTTGATATCCACGTCTATGAACGCCTTAACAAAACGGGCGGCATTCCACTTGAATTCCGGAAGACCGTGCACGGAAGGATACACGGACGGCACACCGGCGTCAAGAGCCTTTTTCTGAGCGTCAATGCCCACCTTACATGCGGGAATGCCCGGAATACCGAACTCCAGATGGGAAAACTTTTCCCCGGAGAGTTCTTCCAGCATTGTCCCAACCTGTGAGCACTGTCGTATGGTGGTTCGGGAAATGTCATCTATGCCTTGTTCCCTTAGCACACGATCCAGCGTTCTTTTGGAAAGAGGTTCGTTCATTACAACTTATTTTTGCGAGTATTCCAGACCAGCGTCAAACGCTTTGATATTTGAGTCCACCACGGCTTCACCTTTTCGGCCAAAAACGCGGCGTATGCCTTCCCGGAGTTTCTCCGGTTCAAGGATCTTAAGGGCCGATGCCATGGCGCCCAGCAGCACCATATTGGCGCCGCGGGGGCTTCCCAGGTCCTTTGCGATGGAATCAACATCCAGCGCTACCACATTGGGGAAGCGCTTAAGTTCCTGAAGAACCTTGTCCATATCGGGATAATTGGGGATGTTCACTAAAGGAGTGGTATTGGTAATAATCCAGCCGTCCGGGGCAAGGTAGGGGACATAGCGCAAGGCCTCCATGGGCTCCAGGGACACAATAAGATCGGCCCCGCCTTTGGGAATAAGGTCGCTGTAAATAGGGGCCGATGAAAGGCGCAGGTTGGACTGCACGTCGCCGCCGCGCTGGCTCATGCCGTGAACTTCGGCCTGCTTCAGGAAAAGGCCCTGGTCCAGGGCTGCCGAACCTATGACCGTGGCGATGGAGAGGATACCTTGTCCTCCCACGCCTGCAAGAATGATGTCCTTTTTCATAAGCGCTTACTTTTTGGCGGCGTGACGCCTTAGGGTCTGTATGCATTCGCGGCGGCATACTATCACCGAAACTCCGTGATACTCAAGTTCTTCGCGTATAACCTTTTCCATGTCCGGATAGTTCTTGGGAAGCGGGACTATGGTGCGGATGTGCTCCTTTTCCACTCCCAGGCCTTCACAAATTGCCTCTATCCGCCCGGTTCCGGCCGAATCCTGGCCACCTGTCATGCCTGTAGTGAGGTTGTCCGATATGCACAGGGTTACATCGGCCTTGCCGTTTACGGCATCCAGAAGGCCTGTCATTCCGCTGTGGGTGAAGGTGGAGTCGCCAATTACTGCAATTGCGGGCCATGTACCGCTGAATGCGGCGCCTTGTGCCATGGTTAAAGATGCGCCCATTTCTACGCAAGTGTGGAGACTGTTGAAAGGAGGCATCCAGCCAAGGGTGTAACAGCCGATATCACCGAAAACCCTGGCGCCTTCGTAATCCTTAACAACATTGTTAAGGGCTGTGTAAAAGTCCCTGTGTCCGCAGCCCTGGCAAAGTGCCGGGGGGCGCGGTGCAAGCACCTGTGAAGCAGGATATTCCGGCAACGGTTCAAGACCCAGCGCTACGCGCACGGCGTCCGGATTAAGTTCCCCGTCGCGGGGCAGAGTCCCGTCCAGGCGGCCTTTAATTGCGGTTTCCGTGGGGAAAACGCCCCTCAGGCGCTCTTCTACCAGTGGCTGGCCCTCTTCCATAACAAGTATGGTCTTGACCTTCTTGGAAAGTTCCAGTGCAAGCTTGCGGGGGAAAGGATACTGGGAAACCTTTAGCACCGGATACGGGCAGCCGTCCGGATAGTTCTCCATCAAATAATTATATGCAATGCCGCAGGCAATGATGCCAAGGCTTTTGTCGGGACCGTCAATCAGCCAGTTATATTCAGATGCGGCGGCGTCTTCCTCAAACGTTGCGTAATCCTTGATCAACTGGCGGTTACGCACGCGTGCATTAACCGGAAGGGTTACCCACTGGCGGGGCTTGTCCGGGAAATGCAGGGTATTCTGCTCCCGTATATTCTCGCCGTTCTCCACCACAGCCCTGGAATGGGCCATACGGGTGGTAAGGCGCATCAGAACGGGAATTCCGCGCAGTTCCGAGTAATCGAAGGCCTTGCGGGTCATCTCGTATGCTTCCTGCTGGTTCGAAGGCTCGAAAACCGGCATCATGGCAAATGTCCCCCAGAAGCGGGAATCCTGCTCGTTCTGCGAACTGTGCATGGAAGGGTCGTCGCAGGCTGTTACAATAAGGCCGCCGTTAGCGCCGGTCATTGCCGATCCCATGACACCGTCGGCACACACGTTCATGCCAACATGCTTCATGCAAACTATGGCGCGCTTCCCGGCATAAGACATGCCCAGAGCCTCTTCCATGGCCGTTTTTTCGTTTGCCGACCAGTCCCTGTGCACACCGCGTTCAGCGGCGAGGGGATGGGCCTGGATATACTCGGCTATCTCGGTAGAAGGCGTGCCTGGATATGCATACACGCCGGAAAGGCCGGCATGCAGGGCGCCCAGGGCAACAGCCTCGTCTCCCAACAAAAGATTCTTTTGTGACATTGGTTATAATATGTGGTTAGTTTCTCAAAAATGCTCAGCCAAGGAAGCTGAGGAGGATACCGGCGGCCACGGCCGATCCGATAACACCGGCCACGTTGGGGCCCATGGCGTGCATGAGCAGGTGGTTGGTGGGGTCTATCTCCCTGCCCACGGTCTCCGACACGCGTGCACTGTCCGGTACGGCCGACACGCCTGCGTTGCCAATGAGCGGGTTGATCTTCTTTGCAGGGTCCTTGATGAAAACGTTCATCAGTTTCACAAACAGAACACCGCAACTGGTTGCAATGACAAAACTCAGAAGGCCAAGGCCGAAGATAAGGATGGACTTGACGCTGATGAACTTATCGGCCTGTGTGGATGCGCCCACGGTAAGGCCGATGAGGGTGGTTACAACGTCGATGAGCGGACCGCTTGCGGTATTGGCCAGGCGCTTGGTTACGCCGCTCTCTTTCAGGAGGTTACCGAAGAACAGCATACCCAGCAGAGGCAGGCCGGACGGCACTATGAAAGCGGTGATGAGGAAGCCCACGATAGGGAAGATTATCTTCTCCTTCTTTGAAACAGTGCGCGGTGCAGGCATGTGGATCAGGCGCTCCTTCTTGTTCGTGAGAAGAAGCATGATGGGCTTCTGGATAACCGGCACAAGGGCCATGTAAGAGTAGGCCGATACGGCAATTGCGCCCATGAGGTCTGGTGCTAACTTGGAACTCAGGAAAATGGCCGTGGGACCGTCGGCACCGCCGATGATGCCGATAGCGCCGGCTTCGTTAGGAGCAAAGCCAAAGGCCAGCGCCAGCAGATATGCGCCGAAGATACCCATCTGCGCCGCCGCGCCAATCAGTATTAACCGCGGCTGCGATATCAGGGCACTGAAATCTGTCATTGCGCCAATGCCAAGGAAGATCAGCGGAGGATACCAGCCCTGCTTAACGCCTTGATACAGAGTGTTAAGCACAGATCCGTCCTCATACACGCCAATGTTCAGGCCGGGGAACATGGGAATGTTTCCCACTATCATGCCGAATCCGATTGGCACCAGCAGCATGGGCTCCCACTCCTTGACGATTGCAAGGGTGATGAACACCAGGCCTATGCCTATCATCACCAGGTTCTGCCAGCTGCAGTTGGCAAAACCGGTGTATTCCCAGAACTGGGACAGTGATTCAAAAATGTGTTCCATTAAGCTATGGTTACAACGGGTGCACCTTCAAGTATGCTGTCGCCTTTGCTCACGTGGATTGCGGTGATGGTTCCGTCCTTGGGAGCGGGAATCTCGTTCTCCATCTTCATGGCCTCCAGCACCACAACCTTCTGACCGGCCTTGACAGTCTGGCCTTCCTTAACGCTCACTTCCACAATCACGCCCGGCAGGGGAGAATTGACCTTCTCGCCAGCACCAGCGGGTTTTGCAGCGGCAGCCGGGGTATTCCCCGCCGGAGCATCGGTCTTAATATTCGCGGAGGCGGGGGATACCCCGGCTGCCGGTTCAATGGAAGCAGGCGCATTCTCCAGTTCCACCTGATAATCGGCCCCGTTTACGTTCACGTTAAGCATTTTGCCTTCGGCGGCTCCGATGGCAACTGTATATTCCTTACCGTTGATCTTGAAATTGTATGTTTTCATATTATTTGGGTAACTGTCTGAAAGTTAATTCTTTATTGTTCCAAAGGGTGTTTGTGCGGCGTATGGTTATTATGCCCGGTTCAATGTCGTGCACGCTCTCGCTCAGGTACAGGTGCACTGCGGTGGCAATGGCGGCATAGTCGTTGCCGCCTGCTTCCATGTCAAGCGCCAGGGCGATTGCCGCTGCAACCTCGTCGCTCTGTGTGCCTTTTTTGACCGGAGCAGGTTTGGCCTGCTTCTTGGCACGGCGGTCGAACAGCAGCCAGAACATGAACCATAGGATGGCAAGCGCGCTGAAAACCACGCTAATGGACACTACTGTGAGGATCCATCCGTGAGGGTCGCGCTCTTTCATCTGCTCTCCCTTTGTGGCCGGATTCTGATTCCCGTTGATAATTCCGGGCGAAGGAATCTCCGGATTATCTACAAGTTCAAAATTCTGCTGACGGATGTCGTCGGCCAGTTTGTAGGCGGCTAAACCTTTGGGCAGGGTGGCCGGGATCACAAGGGAGTCAATGATTGTGCGGCCGTCGTTGGATACCAGGTAGACGGTTTTTCCGGGTGCCAGTTTAAAATCGGCATAGAAAGTGCCCTCTGCTCCGTTACCGCTGCAGAAGATAAGGGCAACCTGGCGCGGGCCGATTTTGGTACGAAGGTCGCTCTTGGGGATTAAACTTTTGCGGAGATTGGTCCTGTCGTCGGTGAGATAGCAGCCGCCAAAGTTAACCGTGCCTGTGGACTTGTTGTACAGTTCCACCCAGCCGGTGTGGCGGCCGTAATCGTCCATTATACTGGTGCTGTCCGGCTGTGCTAGCGCCTCACTGATAATGAGGTCGCTCACATTCTGGGCACTCAGGGCGATT
>JAGCWB010000177.1 GCA_017962065.1 Bacteroidales bacterium | reverse complement strand
TTTTACAGGAGCGCAACTCCAATGAATCTGGGTCCGATCTCATTGGACTCATATAAGGATTTCTCGGTAGATATGTTTAAGAGGTACAAAAAAGAAATAGACCCTTCGGCCGTGGAAATGGTTTATTACCTGTTCTCGGCCGGCACCTACGATATGCAGGAAGTAATGAACGGAGTTTTTTCCCATACCGGCAAAGGTAAAAAAGCGGATATCAACACCGTTCTTGACAGCATTGATGACATTCTTGACAGGAGAGATTCCGACTTCCGGGACATCTTGAGCAGAATGAACAACATGAAAGAACGTAAAACCCTATTCTGTGTAGCGCATGAAGGACTTGCAACGGAGATGACATCGTCCAGGATGATATCAACTTACAAACTAGACAATGCATCGTCTGTCCAATATGCTTTGAATTCATTGTGCAGCGATGAAAAAAACCTGGTAAAACGCATTGGTAACGCATATATGCTAAGGGATAGATTCTTTGAACTATGGACAGCGCGCTCAGAAAAACGCATACCGACTCTTTTGGAGAATGCCAAAGCAAGGTACGAACGCGAATTAGAACTACAAGGTGCAAAATGAAAAGGATTTTGATTACAATTATTGCTATGGCAATGGCTATTGCGTGCTCTTCGCCTGCTGAAAAAGCGGTTGCGGGGCTGGCTAAAAGGCTGGTGCCGGGGTACAGGATTGAGTTCCGGCAGACGGAGGACAGCACGGAGCGCTACTGTATAAAGGCCGATGGTAATAAAGTGGTTATAGAAGGTTCCACGGCAAGCGCTATGGCTGTGGGCCTGAATCGTTACCTGAATGATATTTGCCACACTACTGTGTCCTGGTATGCCGATGACCCTGTGGCGGCACCGGAAAAGCAGCCACTTCCAGCTGAAGCCATTGAAGGCCGAGCACTGGTAAAGGACCGCTTTTTCTTAAATTACTGCACCTTCGGCTACACCATGCCGTGGTGGCAGTGGAAGGATTGGGAGCGATTCATAGACTGGATGGCCCTGCAGGGTGTGAATCTGCCGCTGGCAATCACAGGCCAGGAAGCTGTGTGGCAGAAGGTCTGGCGGCAGTTCGGCCTTACGGATGAAGAAATCCGCGCATACTTTACCGGCCCGGCTTACCTCCCCTGGCACCGCATGTGCAACATTGACGGCGTAGACGGACCGCTTCCGCAGGGCTGGATAGACGGCCAGGCCAGGCTGCAGGAGCAAATCCTGCAAAGGGAACGCGAACTTGGCATGCGCCCTGTTCTGCCTGCCTTCGCAGGCCATGTGCCGGCAAAAATCAAAGAACTTTATCCGGAAGCCGTAATCACCGACGTGGCCCGCTGGTGCCGCTTCCCTGAAGAGAACCGCTGCCACTTCCTCTCCCCCTCTGACAGCCTGTACGGCCGCATCCAGGAGGCTTTCCTTAAAGAGCAAACTCGCCTTTTCGGCACCGACCATATTTATGGTTTCGACCTTTTCAACGAGGTCCCGCCGCCTTCATGGGAGCCTGAGGTCCTGGCCGAGATCGGCCATGGTGCCTATGAAAGCGTGGCAAAAGTTGATCCCGAAGCCCAGTGGCTCCAGATGGGCTGGCTCTTTTACAACGATAGCCGCCACTGGACCTCGGAGAATGTAAAAGCCTATCTGGAAGCCGTTACAATGGGTAAAGTAACCATATTGGACTACTACACGGAGAACGTGCCGGTGTGGAAACAGACGGAAAAATTCTACGGCCAGCCTTACATCTTCTGCTACCTTGGCAACTTCGGCGGCAATACGCGCCTGGCCGGCCCTTTCCGCAAGGAAAGCGAACGGATCACGGAAGCGCTCACGGAAGGCGGTGCTAGCGGCATTGGCTGCACGCTGGAAGGCTTTGGCATAAACCAGTGGTTCTACGAATATGTGATGGGCCGCGCCTGGAACACAGGGGTGGCCGATAATGACTGGCTGGCCGGTCTGGACGCCCGCCAGGGCGCTCCGGAAGGCTTTTGGCAGCAGATGGCCGACGACATATACCTTCGTGGATCATTCTCCGAAGGTCCTCTCCCCTGCGGCCGTCCCTGCGACGAAGGCTATCAGCATTGGACTGTCATTAACCATACGCCTTACGACAATGTCACGCTGGAGCGCCTGCTGGAGCGTTTGAAATCATCACCGCAGGCCAGCAAGGCCGATGTTACGGCAATTGAATGTCAGGTACTTGGCAACCATTTTGCCACCTTGCGCGACAATTTTGTGAAGGCCTGCAGGGCCGGAGACAAGGAGGATGCAAAGGCCGAAGGAGCAAGCATGATCGGCCTGCTTAACAAGTTGGATTCTCTGGCCGCTACCCAGCCTTATCTCAGCGCGGAACGGTGGCTGGAGGATGCTTCGGCATGGGGCACAACGCCTCAGGAGAAGCAGTATTACCGGGACAATGCCTGGCACCTGCTTACAATTTGGGGCGATACGCCCACGCTGAATGACTATGCCAACCGTCTATGGAGCGGACTAATCCAGGCTTATTATCTACCCCGGTGGCAGTTATATATTCAGATGCATCTGGACTGCCTGGAAAGCGGTCAACAGTATAGCGCTGAGGCATTTGACGCAGCCTGCAGGCAGCTTGAGCTGAAGCTTTCGGAACACGCCCCGGCGTTCAAGGAGCTGACCCTCATGACCTACAACGTGGGCAATTTCACCAAGTATCAGGAGAGCAGTTTGCCGCAGGTGGCAAGGCTCATTAAGGAGTATAAAGCATCTCTGGTTTCGCTTAACGAGCTGGACAGCTGCAACCGCAGGCATGACATCTATCAGCTCAAACAGTTGGCCGATTCGCTGGGCTGCTCTAACTACCACTTCGCGCGGGCGCTGTCCTTTGCGGGTGGAGCGTACGGTAACGGAGTAATATCGGCCGAACCGATAATTAGCAGCTATTCCATAGACCTCCCTAAGGCCGACGGTTCGGAAACCCGCAGCGCCGCCGTGGTGGAAACTGAATCGGCCGTCTTTGCCTCAGTGCATCTGGACCATAGGGGAACAGAAGCACGGCCGATGCAGGTGGAGATGCTAAATAACTGGTTCCGTGAGCATTATGCTGGCTGCGCCAAGCCAGTTTTCCTGTGTGGAGACATGAATGCAACTCCGGAGAGCGACACCATTGCGCTGCTGGAAGAAAGTTGGGAGCTCCTGTCCGGAACGGCTGTCACTCATTCAACCGAGCATCCAAGCAAGTGCATCGACTACATTTTTGCGTACAAGGACGCCGCTCCGGTGCAGGTTATATCGGCCCAAGTGCTTACAGATGGCACTAAATCACTCTCGGACCATTTCCCGGTAGCAGTTAGGATAAGATTCTAATTTTTTGTACCTTTGGAGGATATGGATAAACTATTCCTCATAGACGGCCACTCGCTGGTGTTCAAGATGTACTACGCCTTCCTGCGCAGGCCCATGATAAACTCCAAAGGGGCCGATATGTCAATCCTTTACGGATTTACAAAATGGCTTCTGGAGATGCTGGAGCGGGAAAAACCAACGCATGTGGCCGTAGCCTTCGACCCTCCGGGCGGCACGTTCCGCAACCAGCTGTATCCTGAGTACAAAGGTACCCGTCCGCCAACCCCTCAGCTTGTAATTGATGCCCTGGAACCGCTTACAGAGCTGGTTCAGGCTATGAATATCACGGTGCTGAGCATCCCCGGCTTCGAGGCCGATGACGTACTGGGATCGGCCGCCGTGCAAAACGCCTCGGAGCGGCTGAACGTGTTCATGGTAACGCCGGACAAGGATTACGGCCAGCTCATCGGCCCGCACGT
Organism: Bacteroidales bacterium; assembly: GCA_017962065.1. GTDB lineage: Bacteria > Bacteroidota > Bacteroidia > Bacteroidales > UBA932 > Cryptobacteroides. The sequence continues at coordinate 3,540 of JAGCWB010000177.1, read as the reverse complement.
TTTCCAGATTAAGCCCGGCAAAAGCGGGGCCGATCAGGAACTTGTGGACACCGCCGCCCTGTGCAGCAAATGGGGAATCCAGAATCCATCGCAAGTAATTGATATGCTGGCTATTTGCGGCGATGCAGCCGATAACGTGCCGGGCGTAAAAGGCGTAGGCGAAGTTGGCGCCGCCAAGTTAATTGCCAAATACGGCAGTGTGGAAAATATTTACGAGCATCTGGAAGAACTTAGCCCCCGCCAACAGGAACAGTTCCGCGAAGCAGCGCCCCACATGCCCCTCTCAAAGCTGCTGGTAACCATCAAAACCGACATGCAGCTGCCTGTAAGCCTGGCCGATATGGCCTTCAACGGGCAGTACTCCCCCGCCCTGGCAGCCCTTTTTGACAAATACGAATTCCCTTCGCTGAAAAAGTTCATAAAAGTATCTGCAGAGGCAGTACCATCTGCCTCCGCTAAAAATAAGGCAGATGCTCCGGCAGATGATACTGCCTCCGCCAATGTTCCGGAAAACGGCATGACAACTAACCTATCTTTCACCGAAGCACCTGTACCAGAAGTAATTGCGAAGGCGCAGAAGTCCGGGAAGCTGGGCTTGGTGCAAAGCGGGGCGCTGGTGATACTGGCGGCCGGCGGCGCGGTGGCGCAGGCCAAGCCGGCCCAGGGCAAGCCCGTGCTGGAAGACGCCTCCGTAGCAAAGTACGGAGTGGATCTGAAGCGCATTTCCAACTTCCTTGCGGCCGATGGAATCGGCCTTGAAGGCCGGTGGAACGACATAGAGCTGATGCACTATGTGCTTAATCCGGAGCGCAGTCATCAGCTGGCCGCCCTGGCGCAGACATACCTTGGAGTTTCTCTGGAAGAGGATCAGGCCCCGGCTAGCACAGGGTCGCTCTTTGACGAAACACCGGAAGAAGACGACTCCCCCCGACTAAAGGAGGCCGCAGTAATGGTGCCACTTGGAGACAAACTGCGGGAGAATCTGCCGGACTTCTACGACAAGATGGAAGAGCCTCTGGCTAAAGTACTTGCGCAGATGGAAAGGGACGGTGTAAAGGTAGATATGCAGCAAATAAAGCAGTTTGCCGATGGCCTGAGGAAAGAATTGGTGGAGCGCGAAGCGCGCATAAGGGAAATGGCCGGAGAGCCGGACCTGAACATATCATCGCCCAAGCAGGTGGGAGAAGTTCTGTTTGAAAAACTTAAGCTGGACCACAAAGCCAAGCGCAGCGGCGCCAAAGGCCAGTATTCCACCGACGAAGCAACCCTGCTAACAATAGCGGACCGTCATCCCATAGTTGATGAGATCCTGGAATTCAGGGCTGTTAAGAAACTGCTTTCCACTTACATAGAGCCGTTCCCTTCGTATGTTTCGCCGGTGGATGGCCGGGTACACACCACGTTCAATCAGGCACTTACCGCAACCGGCAGGCTTTCTTCGTCCAATCCTAACCTGCAGAATATCCCGGTGCGCACAGAGCGCGGCAAGGAGATCCGCAAAGCCTTCGTTCCGGGAACGCCGGACGGCCTTATAGTATCGGCCGACTATTCCCAGATAGAACTGCGTATCATGGCGCATCTGTCCGGAGACGAGCATCTAACGGAGGCTTTCCGTCAGGGGGTGGACGTTCATGCCGCCACCGCCGCCAAGATCTTCGGTATTCCGGTAGAGGAAGTCACAAGGGAGCAGCGCGGTATGGCAAAGACGGCCAACTTCGGCATAATGTATGGCATCTCGTCCTTCGGCCTGGCGCAGCGGCTTCATATTTCCCGAAGCGCAGCTAAAGAGCTGATTGACGGATACTTCGCTTCGTTCCCGGCCATCCGCAGTTTCATCGACGGAAGCATCGCCTTTGCCCGGGAGCACGGTTATGTGCAAACGCTCTTCGGCAGGCGGCGTTACCTTCCGGACATTGCTGCACGCAACGCCACCGTCCGTGCCCTGGCCGAGCGTAATGCAGTGAACGCGCCCATCCAGGGGACATCGGCCGATATTATCAAGCTTGCAATGATAGGCGTGGCCGCCCGGATGAAAGAGGCCGGTCTCAAGAGCAAAATGGTGCTGCAGATTCACGACGAGCTGGTTTTTGATGCCGTTGCATCGGAGGTGCCGGCTTTATCGGCCCTTGTTAAGGATGTTATGGAGAATGTGATTACGCTGTCCGTACCGCTTACCGTGGAATGCTCGGCGGGGATTAACTGGCTGGAGGCTCATTGATATGGACAATAAGGAAATTGAAATAATCCACCGCGCGGTAGAAGGCGACCAGATGGCCTACCGCATGCTGTATCAGGTGTACGAAAAAGCCGTCCGCGGACGTGTGAGCGGGTATTTCCAGTGGAAGGCAGATGTTGATGACGTGGTGTCGGAGACCTTCCAGAAGGCTTTCTCGGCCCTTGGCAGTTTTGACACTTCCCGCGAGTTCCGGCCCTGGCTGCTTACCATTGCCACCCGCACCGCGCTGGACCATCTGTCGGCCATCCAGAGGGAGGATCTTAAAAAAGAGGAATCTGAATCGGTAAGGCTTACAGACTTTACCCCGGAAGAGGAGATTATTAACGACGAGGTGCACCAGCGGCTTATGCAATACATAGACGAGCTGCCATCACTGTACAAGGACGTCATGATTAAATATATGATAGAAGAGCTTGAGTATGAGGAGATTGCGAAGGAACTGGACCTTGAGCTCAATACTGTTCGTACGCGCATCAGGCGTGGAAAGCAGCACCTGGCGCAAATGATGTTAAGGGGGGAAGTGGAATGAATTCGGCCGATTTTTTGAATTTTATAAAGGAGGACTTTGCGCTTTCCGGGGAGCAGATTCTGCGCTTTGAGGCGCTGGATGCACTGTACCGCGGGTGGAACGCGCAGATAAATGTTATTTCCAGGAAGGATATCGATGCTTTGTACGAGCATCATGTGCTTCATTCTCTGTGCATTGCCCGGTATTTGCAGACCGTGCCGGGGCTTTACGAAGAGTTTTCTGGCGCGTCGGTCCTGGACCTTGGCACCGGCGGTGGTTTTCCCGGTATACCGCTGGCCATACTTTTCCCTTCAGCACAGTTTGTCCTTTGCGACTCCGTTGGCAAGAAAACAATTGTGGCTCAGGCGGTTGCATCTTCACTGAAGCTGTCCAACGTGCAGGTGGTGAACCAGCGTGCCGAGAACCTGCCATCGGCCTTTGACTTTGTCGTATCCCGTGCCGTGGCCTCCCTGCCGGACTTTTATCCTTGGGTGAAGGGCAAGTTCAGGCGCGGAATCCTGTATCTGAAAGGCGGCGATGTTGTTCCTGAGATAGCCGGGGTGATGGCGCGCCATCGCCTCCCCCGCGGCTCCGTTCACACCTGGCCCATTTCGGCCTGGCTCCAGGATCCCTGGTACGATGGCAAGTTGGTGATTCATATTGAAAAATAATTTTGCAGTTTCGTCAAGAATTACTACCTTTGCAGTCCTTACGCGAAAATATAAAAAACAGATATTATGAAAAGAACATTTCAACCTTCCCGCCGCAAGCGTGTGAACAAGCACGGTTTCCGTGC
>JAGCWB010000176.1 GCA_017962065.1 Bacteroidales bacterium | reverse complement strand
TTTGCGTTCGGTTTCTATATGCATCACATGAGCCATTTTGACATGTCCAGCCCGGCGGCCTGGGCTTCACGTATCTGCGTGGAGGAAATAGTAACAAGCGGTGCGGGCAGAAGACGTATTTTTGCGCCGGGGCATTTTTTCATAAGGCGGGCCTTGTCGTGGCCCCTGTGGTAGCCTTTGCGGGGATAAACGGCCACGCCGTACTCCGTGAGAATCTGCTCATAATAGCGCCAGCCGTCAAAACAGGCAAGGTTATCGGCCCCGATTATAAGCGTGAAATCGTTCTCCGGTTCCCTGGCCTTAAGTGCATCCAGGGTGCGGATTGTGTACTGCGGCGGGGTCATGTGCATTTCAATGTCATCCACCTTAACCTTCAGGTCCGGATGGCGCGCGACGGCTGCAACGGCTGCGTCCAGGCGGCTTTGGCCGGTGGGCAGCGAGTGACGCTCCTTGAAAGGATTGAGCGGCGTAACCACCAGGTACACAATGTCAAAGCCCCCTTCCCTGGTAAGGAAACGGAGAATTGCCTCGTGGCCTTTATGGAGCGGATTGAACGACCCGCTGTAAACCGCAACGTTCATCAAGGCAAATATACGGATATTTTTTGTATCTTTGCTCAAATCAACGCCAACACGTCTATGTCCGGTAAAGTTCTAATATTCTCCGCCCCTTCTGGTTCGGGCAAAAGCACCATCGTAAACCATATCCTTGCCCTTCATCCAGAGGTGGAATTCTCCGTATCGGCCACATCGCGTCCGCCAAGGGGAACGGAACAGGACGGCGTGGAATATCTCTTTTATACGGCCGATGTCTTCCGCGGACTGGTGAAAGACAACAAGTTCGTGGAATACGAGGAAGTGTATCCGGACCGCTTCTACGGCACCCTAAAGAGCGAAGTCAACCGCATCTGGGCCAAGGGACACGTGATAATCTTTGATGTGGACGTAAAAGGCGGTGTATCACTCAAAAAGTACTTCGGGGACGCTGCGTTGTCGGTTTTCATCCAGGCGCCGTCCATAGATGAATTAAGAAAACGCCTAATTTCCCGCGCCACGGATACGGCCGATGCCATTGAAACCCGCGTGGCCAAAGCCGCCGAGGAAATGACCTACGCCCCAAAGTTCGACCGCATCCTTGTAAACGACAACCTGGAAGCCGCATACAAAGAAGCCGAGGAAATGGTTGACATTTTCCTCGGCCGATAAAACAGTTGCTCCGGGCAAGCTACAGACCCCAGTCTGAGGCGCTGAAGCTGGTCTTTGGTGCGTTGGGTACGTTGGGGAAGTAGGTGAAGCCTGTAATCCTTTCAAGATCGGCCACCGACATCAGTTCATTAGCGCTTACTTTCTGACCCTTGAGCGCGTTGGTGTGGGTACGGACGAATGCTGCGCACTTTAGTTCGCTGGCGCTGCAATCCTTTACGCTTTTGCCGATACTGCCGTTCTTGGTGCGGAGCAGTATGTAGTAGAACATTGTAGGGATGGACACATCGTCACGGCCGCCGAAGGAAATTGTTCCCGGACTGGCAGTTTTGCCGTAACCGTCGGTGAATTCATCAAAGTAGCATCCTATCACAACGTACAAAGTGTCGGAACAGACCTGACCGTCCACATAATCCTCCAGTATGTTCCATCCGCCGCCACCGGTATTAAAGCCACTTGACAACTGAGGAGCGATGTTGGCGTAATAGAAGACCTGCCTGTTGGTAGCCTTCGAGCACGTCCTTTCTGCCGATCCCAGCATATGGCCCTTGTTGCAACCGCCGCCGGTTGACTTGGAATTGTACTGAATATCAGCCGGAATATCCGGGTCCGGGCCGTAGGCTTCCGTGCGGCCTGAATTGCCGACATACATTGAATGCCTTGGCGCCGCCACCCATACCGGGCAGTGATGCTGTGCACTGAAACAAACGGTATAGTTACGGGCTAAGCGGCCTTCGGGACCTTCGATATCCGGACTGATATGCCAGGCATAGTACAGGTTGCTATTCTGGGTATCAATCTTATAAGTATCTGTAGTGTCGAAATTTATCACCGGAAGCTCGGCCCATTGAGGCGCAGCTCCGGAAGTTCCGTGACTACCGCTGGAAGAAGTTGTAAAACTCTCTACCAGGCCAAGGAATTCATCCGAAATTTGTTCACCGTTCTGTAGGATGACGTATGCCTGATAATAATAAGTCCTGTCCTCACCAAGGTTGGTAAGCGTTACAGTGAACGGGCTGTCGGTATTATCGGCCTGAGCCACCTGGTCCAGCCTCTCGGCCGACAAGCCCCACCTGAAACCACACTCACGCACAGTGGCATGAGCATCCGAATAGGAGCCGGAAACAGTTGCCGACGAGGAACTTACGTCCGACGAATCTCCCGTAACGACATTGATTTTCATTTCCTTCACGCTGGTGGCCATTATGTCGTACAAGCGCGGGTCGGAATTGTAATTGAACAAAAGGAAGCCCTCTACCCATATTTTTTTGCCGTTGAGATCGGCAATGCCAAGATCTCGAGCGGGCCAGTATATACTGCCCTTAGAAGATGCGCCCTCAACGGTCAACAGATAATCGTTTCCCTGTATGTCAAGCGTGCCCACAAGGCTCACCGTCCGACTCTCTTCCACTACAACGTTATCCAACGATTCGGTTATATCGTCGAAAATCATATCATAAAGCTCATTGTCAGAAGATACCACCGAGTATTGGGGCATATTCACCTCTCTACAGCCACGATATATAATAGTAGCACCCACAATATCCACTTCGTCGCCAACGGAGCATGAAGGAGCAGAGCCGGTGTAAACGAGCACCGCAGCGCCGCCATCATAGAGGACGAAGCCTCTGGAGCTAACGGCGTGCACAATACCGGAAAATGCATATCTGGGACCGCAATCGGCTTCCAGGACTTCACGGATACTGCCAAGAGAAACGGCCTCGCTCCTGACGGCACCAAGAAGAGTTGACTCCCTTAGAGTAACCATTTCATTCATTATGGTCCGTATGCCATAAACCGTAATCTGGTCCCCCACGGCAACATTAAAAGCGTCGCCGCCAAGCCCACCTGCCTGGTACGGATACTTGCCGTTGGGAGTGAGAAGGCCGTAAATGTATATAGTCTGCCCCTCGCTTTCCAGCAGCATGTTACCGTAATTAGTATTTAGAACCTGCGTTATGGTTCCGGTAACTGTATACTTCTGCCCGTCGGTTCCGTCAATAACTTCGGCAAAAGCCGATTTGAACTCTATATCGGCATTATCCGTCCATTCCGAGACCTCGATTGAAAGGTCGGAGAATGTGCAGTTGGCCGATAAGGTGATGTTGGTAAGGTAACGCATGCCGGGAGCAAAGGAGACGGCCTGCGGCAGCACGAAGTCATACTGCTTGCCGCTTACGGTTGTGACCATAAGCTTGGGACTGGCTTTCTGCGGAACCATTACAAGGGCATAAGCAGGGCCGATACCGGAAAGCTTGACGGTGCCGGCTTTGATTGTGCCGGGCAGGCCTTCTGCCACCGGGGCCGATCCAGCCACCACCTTTGCACGACCCTGGACACCTCCCACATAAACATCGGCGATATCCTCGTCCAGCTTATTGTCTATCACAAGAACGAGCTTCGAAAGCTGGTGAGTGAACTTAAGATCCACCACACCATCTTTCTTGGCCGATTCGGTATGAGCACACATGAAATCCGACGCAGTATAAAGGGCATGGCTGCTCTGGTCCGAATTAACCGTAAAGCTGAAGCCGGAAACGAAATCGGCGCCCTCCTGATACGGATAATATGCATCAAAGCCGCACACAACAGACTGGTCAAAGGGCCAGTAAATGGTTTCCTGAGGAATCAGGCCTTCGTCCGTAGACTGGAGCAGGGCGTTGGAAACACCCACAGGCTTGCTCACAGAAAGGCCGATGGCATCGCCCGGTTCAAAGGCCGTGTCCGTGGCTTTCACTTGGAAAGCCCCGGCCGTAGCCCGGAACTGAATGGGCACTCGTGCACTCCCCTCCAGCTGCGACGCCTCCTGCCGGCATGACAGAAGAGCCAGGCCGCACAGCAGAAGTAACGCACTATTAAATATCTTGTTCATTGAATATCAAATTAGTTTTGTTACTCGCCAACATAGACGGGACGGATAGGATGAGCCGTATATCTGGCACAAGAATAACCACCCTGAACTCCAAGATCCGGTAAGATAGCAAGCACATAGGCATTCTCCTCATCGCGTAATGTAGAGGACCAGTAAAAACTCATATGCAAATCGGGATACTCATCCACGTACGGCAGGAACAAAGTGTTATCGTTTATATTACTCTTGGCTTCGTAACCCTGTACGCCATCCAACGTAATCACTGTAAACGTGCAGTTATTAACAAGCTCATCAATCTGCTCGGAAGTGGGCATTCGCCAATCAGTGCCAAGCCAGAACACTACCGCATCATCTTCGGCCTGCAACTCCACAAGATTATCCTGGGCATTGTATTTACTGGGGCCAAGTTCACCCCAAGCAAACACACATCCGGCACCCTCAGGAGAACCGGCGCCCAGATTAAACGACGCCCATTTGGTTCCCGACTCCAGTCCTAAATCGACAGGTTCCGGTTCAGGGAATGCCTGGACGCGCTCACCTAAGTCACTCCAATATTGGGCAGTCTTGTAAGCGTTTACCGACGCGGCGGGAACGTAAATGGTATAATCACTGGAAGAACTAAAAACGTAATTACCATCAAGAGCCGGCGGGGTTGTAGGCAGCACATAGAACTCTGTGATTGCGGCACTGGAGAACGCCGAATAGCCAATACTTTCAACACTTTGAGGGATGGTAAGAAACGTAAGATAGCAATCGAAAAAAGCATTGCTGCCGATAGCGGTCACTCCGGACGGAATCACCCAGGATGTAAGCCCATTGGGGGCGACAGCTACAAGCATAGCATCTACTACCAGTCCGCGGCCATCCTCGGTTGCAAGTGAGCCGGTAAAACTTTCAAGGGAAGTCATCCCTGAAAAAGCACTATCCCCAACAACTGTTACTCCACCCGGAATATCAAAGGAAGAAATAGATTTGCAATAGAAAAAAGCACGGCTACCTATTTCCGTTACAGAATCAGGAATAATAACAGACGTCAGATTGCGACAATATCTGAATGCCCTCCGCCCAATTGTAGTAACGCCGTCAGGAATAGTATATTCCGTTAAACCTGCCGGAGCAAAGGAATAAAGAACATTATCCTTAATAAGTGCACGGCCATCGGCTGACGCATAAGGGCCGGATATAACAGACAATTCTTCGCATCGCTCGAATGGGTTCCCTTCTATGCGATCGGTTTCCGGGAAGTAAATCTCATGGATGGCCGTTCTGTAGAGTATAGCTTCACCACAGTATTCCAAATGATTGGGCAGATGAATCTCCTCCAACTGTCTGCAAGCCTCAAACGCGCTCGCCGAAATTCTCTTTACGCTTTCAGGCAGAGAAATAGTTTTCAATGCAGTATTACTGGTAAAAAACTGCCCGACAGCACTGACATCACCGTCAAAAAGTAGCACGCCTTCTCCATTCTGGTATGTATTCGAAACAAGACTGGCACCGAATTCTGAATAATCCGTCCCGGCGAACTCGATAATGTTACCGTCGGTGGAAGTGTACCAAATTTCATTGTTCGGCTGTCCAATGGGAAAAATTCTCTCGGCGTAGTCGCTCCAATACCTTGCGGTCTTGTAAGCTTCTACAGACTGGGCTGGGACATATATGGGATAGGGAGGATATTGGTCTGCGGAATCATCACTAAGAATGGCTCCCCATGAGGCAGGAGGAACTACAGCATGTATGGTAAGCTTTGACAACCAGGCGGGGAATACATCCACACCTACGGTGGTCAAAGACGCAGGAAGTTCAATTTCCATACCCGGATTCCTTGAGCCGAACCCATAGAACGCCGAACTGCCAATATATGTCACACCATTTCCAATTTTTATAGACTTCATGTACTGCATATAAGCAAAAGCCTCTCCTTCGATGCGCTTCACATTGTCACCGATAACGAGATTTCCACTATACCTGCTGTTCCTAAGCGCTGAATTACCGATAGTCGTAACATCGTCAGGGAAAACATACGTGTCACCAAGTCCGGCGAAAGCAAATGAATTCAGCACTCCGTCAATAATGAGACAACGCTTGTCGGCCGATGAATAAGCACTCGTAATAGACTGCAGGTTAGGGCATCCCTGGAAAATACTTTCTCCGAATTCGGTTACAGTCTCGGGAATAACGACATCGACAAGACCATTACATCCGAAAAATGCGCCACTATCGATCTTGGTAACGGAGGAAGGAATAACAGGCCATGATAAAGACTCGCAGGAAGTAAATGCGCCATCTCCGATTAGAGTCACACTATTTGGAATCTCAATTGTGGCCAGTTTCCTGCCATTAGTAACATAACTGCCGAAAGAGTATCTTCCTATTGCCGTGACAGGTCCGTCAAACTTAATGATGCCCTTTCCATCTTCATACGTATGCGAAATGATATTGGCGCCGAATCCGTCAACATTGTACAGTTCTACAATTTCACCATTGGTGGAAGTGTACCAGATCTCATTATCCGGCTGGCCGTCGGTGGGCTGCACAAAGACAATTTTCTGGTCGTCGTCTTCCCAATCCACAATGTTCCACTGGAAGGAGACGGCCTCGTCCGAAAGGGTGAGGGTGGCCGACAACTGCTTGCCGCTGGTGAAGGTGATAGGTACAGAAGAGACATAAGTGCGGGTTTCACCGGAATTAAGGGTTACAACGATTTCCGGAGTAGCGGTCTGAGGAACCACAATGGCCCAATAGTTCATCTCGCTTGCGCGCATGGGGTAGATAACATCTTCCGATGTCTCATAAGCCTCAACCGATCCCTCCGCCAGATTAACCCCGGCCTGGCGCTTGAGGCCCTTGAGGCCGATACTGCGGAAGCTGTCGGCCTGCGAGTCACGGAAACTGTCCGAAGTAAGCTGGTCCACCACATTTAATTTAAGGCGTGAGAATTTGTGGCGAAACTCAAGGGCAACGGTCTCCTGGGCAGGAGAAGCGCTTGTGACAGCGGCCAGAAGGTCCGACTCCTCATACTTTCCTTCCCTGTACTGGTCGCGGGCGATTATAAAGTGTATGGTGTTGCCCATAGGGTCCAGATCCCCGAAAATATCGTAAGGATACCAGGCCATGAAGGAAGCTTCGGCCAGGTAAGCCATGCTTTCCGGCCAGTAGAGCGTCTTTTCCGGGGTTAGCGCACCGCCGGTATATGTGAGCTTGACACGGCTTGCGTCAATGGGCTCTCCAACGGAAAGGCCGATGACATCGCCTTCCTCGAAGGATGTAGCCGTAACCTTGGTTTCAAGGTCCAAAGAAGCCTTGAACTTGATTTCCTTAAGGCCGGCGTTAGGATTATCGGCCTCTCTCTGGCAGCCCGCCAGAATCATAGCGGCTGCAAAAGCTAATATAGTTAATGACTTTTTCATAAGGCTTCTCTTTTATTGTTGTTCTTTGTAAACCGGACGGATTAATAAAGTGTAATTAGGTCGTCCAAGGAAATAGTTTGTTCCACTCGTATCAAGGTCCCAAAAAACGATGCCGTAATTTCCATAAAGGTAATTGATCCAATATCGGCCATGATTCATTTCAGAGTCGACAGGGAGGAAGAAACTGTTTTCATTAACTTTGCTGCTAAAGCGCCAGCCATTGACACCGTTCAGCTCCTCGTACGTAACATCGCAATTTTCATATAATTCATCCAAATCGTCCTCCACGGGCATATGCCAGCCTTCCCCAAGCCAATATGCAGCCGCATCATCCTCCGGTTCCAATTCCGCAGGACCACCATCGGCAAAATATTTAGTCCAGTTACCATCGCTGTCCATATATCGATAGTTACCATATCCCCAATACCCTTCCTGCGGAGTAATGTCGCCCCAGCAGAAAGCCTGTCCATTCTCTTCCGGAGATGTTGCGCCCATGTTGCAAGACGCCCACCTGGTACCGGAAGGCAGGCCAAGGTCAACGGCCTCCGAAGCTACGGGGAGAGGCTTGATAAAGTCGGCGTAAATACTCCAGCCTTCGGCCGCCTTATAAGCATCTACAGAAGTGGCAGGAACGTAAATAGCCTTGAAGTCCTCCAAATATTCAAGCTTAGAATAACTGCTAAAAGACCATGCCGGAGGCACAGCGGCCAATGAAACGATTGAAGTCAAATCGCTGTATGTTGTTATAAAACTAGAATATCCGGCGTTTATGCTTTCTAAAGTGGACGGGAAAGTAAAAATACACAATTTTTTACCCAAATCGCAATCGATCCCCACAATTCCTTCCGGAATGGTATATACCCGCAATCCATTAAAAGCAAACGCAATAATCACATTGTCCTTTTCAAGAAAACGTCCGTCGGCCGACGCATACTTGCCTGTAAACTCTTTAAGATAGTTGCTGTTGAATACATCCTTGCCAAGTTCTGCTCCGGACGGGATATAGACCGACGTGAAATATGACGAATTAAAAGCCTCATCGCCAATGTATTCCAATGACTCGGGAAGAGAAATGCTCTCAAGGTATGTGCCTTCAAATGCCCCTTTACCTATAACTCTAAGCGTATTTGGCAATGTGACCGAAGTAAGGGAAGGGCTATATGCGAACGTATAATCCCTTATCTCCTTTACCCCCGAAGGGATTGAATACTCTGAAATGCCTGCAGGTGCAAATGCCATAAGGACGCCGTTTTTAATAAGGCACCGGCCATCCTGAGTTGCATAAGGGCCTGTTATTTTTTTCAAATTCCGGCAGTACAGTAATTGATATTGCCCCAGGTTATGGCTATATATCTGGTCAAATTCAGGGATGCATAATTCTGTAATGGAGCCACAATTTGAGAACAGTCCGTCTCCCAACTTTTCCAAATGAGCAGGGAAAAGAACCGTTTCCAGGTTTTCGCAGTTAAGAAAACAACTGAATCCAACAGCCTTGACGGAATTCGGAAATGAAATAGCCTTGAGATTGTATATCTCCTGAAAACCTATAGACTGAAATGGGTTCATTCCTATTTCCGTAATGTCGGTCTTACAGCGGATGATACCCATGCCGTTTTCATAAGTATTGGATTCTATTTCGGCATCTATCCATAGTTGAATTGCATCGATAGGCCAAACTGGTGACTCACTCTCATCACCATATGTCCTATATTTAAATAACTCCCCATCCGTGGTATGATACCAAATCTCGTTATTTGGTTGCACCTGACGCTCTATGGTCCAACTGCTGCTGTCGTCGGACCAGTCGGTTATGGAGCAATTGAAGTCTATGGTCTGGTCCTTGAGGGTGAGGGTGGCCGAAATCTGTTTTCCGGAGCGGAAATTGATGGGGGCCGATGAATTGTAAAGGACGGTTTTACCGGAATTGAGCTTTACGGCAATTCCCGGGCTGGCCTTCTGGGGCGCTACAAGCAGCCAGTAAACCTTTTCCGATGCGCGGAGCGGATAGCCTTTGGTATCATCAGCAGCGCTGGCAGTGACTGTGTTCTTGCTCACGTTCACAACTGCGTTGCGCATGAGGCCGCTTATCTCTATGCTGTGGAAATCGTCCGTCTGCACATCCTTGAAACTGTCCGTAGTAAGCTGATCCACAATTGTGAGCTTAATGCGGGAGAACATGTGGCCGAAGACAAGATTTACGCTTTCATCGGCAGGAGTGGCCGATGTTGTGGCGCCAAGAAGGTCCCAGGCCTGGTAAACGCCCTGCGCGTACTGGTTAACCGGAAGGGTTACGGAAACATCGGCCATGGGGTCGAAGGTGTCCGTGAAACCGTACGGATACCATGCCGCAAAATCTGCGCTGGTGGTGGTTTCGCAGTCCACGGGCCACCAGAGCGTCTTTTCCGGTGTAATGCCGCTTTGCGTAACGTTCAGGAGCACGCGGCTCTCGTTAACCGGCTTGCCAATTGACAGGCCGATCTTGTCCCCCGCCTCGAAGGCCGTGGCAGTGGCCTTGGTCTCCATTGAGGCGGTAATCTTAATTTCCTTGCGGCCATCCCCTTCCGGGCCGATGGGCTCCCGCTGGCAGGCTGTAAACAGCACGCCGGCGGCAAGGGCAACAAGTGCAAATGACTTTCTCATATATGGAACTTTTTACTATTTCTTGTTAAACTCGGCACCTTCGTCTTCCCAGTCCTCTATCGAACCGATGAAGCCGGAAATATCGTCCCGTCCTCTCTGCGTGACGGTGTGCGTAAATGTCTGGCCGCCGTAGGTAAAGGTTAAGGTAGCGCTGCGCTCGGCCGTATTATCGTTCTGGGTAATGGAGAAAGATACTTCCACCGTGCCCTTGGCCGATGAACTTACGCTGGTAGTGAGCCAGGTCTCCGACGATTCCAGCGTCCAGGCAATATTGGACGTTACGCTAAGCTGATATGTGCCTGCCGCCGCCGGAAGTTTTTCCGCGGGACCTGCCACTTTGAGTTCCGGCACAATGCCCTTCTGGGAAACTGACAGGGTGGCAGTGCGGCCCTCGGCGGTGAAAGTGACCTGTGCGCTGCGCGCATCAACGGTTTCATTTTCTGCCACCGTCACCTCGATATCGGTATCGCCGTCCCCTGCCGAAGTCTTTGACAACGAGAACCATTCCGCTGTGGAACTTGCAGTCCAGGAAACGTTACTGCTCACTTTCACCGAAACTTTTCCGCCTTCCGGACCAAGTTCCACTGAAACAGGCGTCACACTGACCGCAATGGCCTCCACCGTAACTTCGCAAACAGCGCTTACATTACCGGACTTGGCGGTGATATTCACCTTGCCTGCGCTTACGGCAGTTACCGTTCCATCGGCCGATACAGTTGCAACCGAAGGAATGGCGCTTGTCCAGGTTACGGTCTTTTCCGTTGCGTCTTCCGGCAGAACGGTGGCCTCCAGTTTAGCCGTACGGCCTTCAAGAAGGCTCAGGCTGGTTTGGCTTAAAGTGACAGATGTAACCGGAACCGTAACTGTCACCTGACATTGAGCCGTAATATCATTGACCGTTGTGACAGTTATTACAGCGCTGCCGCCGGCTATGGCCGTAACTTTGCCGTTCTTATCCACCGACGCCACAGCGGCATTGGAGCTGCTCCAGATAACGGTTTTGTCCGTTGTATCTTCCGGAAGGACAGTTGCCGTGAGCGTTTCTGCCTGACCCTTTTCGAGTGCCAGACTGGTCGTATTAAGCGTAATGGACGTAGGATCCACTACGTATTTCTGCACGGTGACTTCGCAGGTAGCGCTCATCTGACCCGCCCTGGCGGTAATAACGGCAACGCCTTCTTTGATGGCCGATACCTTGCCGCCATCAACTGTGGCAATTCCAGTATTGGAACTGCTCCAGGTGACGGTCTTGTCATCGGCATCGTCCGGCAGGACGGTGGCGGTGAGCGTTGCGCTCTGGCCCTCCACAAGCGTGAGCTTGTCCCTGTCCAGCGTTACCGATTCCACTTCCACAGGCGGTTTTACGTACGGAGTCTGGGTTACTGTGAAAGAGTGATAATCCTCTCCGCAGTTTACGGTAACCACTGCCTCCCTCTCCTTATCCGTAAGGTTGGGCCGGGCCGTGACCGTCATTACCACATCTCCGGCCGCGCCGCTGGAAGGATCCACGCTAAGCCAGGCGGACGACTTTGTATCTTCCACCGTAGCCTGCCATGCTGCAGTTGCCGAGAATTTCACTCTGGCCTGCTGCGACTGCTCCGGGTCTGTAGTAGTAAAACTTATGCCTTCTGTAAAAATTTGTGTACTCTCGGCCGGAATAACTATTTCCGGATCCGGATCCACCGGTTGCGGCTGCGGATCTTCCCCTTCTTCCGGAGGGTTGCAGGCCAGTAAAGCCATTGCCGCCAGCACCAAAGACCTATAGAAAAATTTGTTCTTCATAGTAAAGGACATTTTTACAAATTTACGAACAAATATGCAAAAATGAAATATTCATTTTTCAATAGTTTTTACTAACTTTGTGAGCTGGTTAGAAAACAATTTTATCAACCTTATAAGTATATGGTATCTTACAAAGAACTTGGCCTTGTGAACACTCGCGAAATGTTCAAGAAGGCCGTTGCCGGCGGTTACGCCATCCCTGCATTCAATTTCAATAACATGGAGCAGCTCCAGACTATCATCCAGGCTGCAGCCGAGACCCAGAGCCCCGTTATCCTCCAGGTCTCCAAGGGCGCCCGCAACTATGCAAAC
>JAGCWB010000175.1 GCA_017962065.1 Bacteroidales bacterium | reverse complement strand
TACGCTTAGAAGTACAACCGCTACATGAACCGTTCGGTTGAAGGCCAGTACTCCATGTATCCCGGCGTGGTGCAGGTGAAAAACGACAAGGACGGTTTCTACGATGTACTGTCGGAAAGCGCCAACACCAACATCTACCAGGTGTATAACCTCTACGCCACTTATGAGAATCTCTGGGCCGATGCCCACGCCCTCAAGATAATGGCTGGTGTAAACTACGAAACCCGCTGGATCAAGGACCTGGGCCTCAAGGGTTACAATCTGTACTCCACTGAACTCAACGACCAGAACCTGGTAGGTGCGGATCCTGCCGACCCCGACGGTAAAAAGCGTATGGAAACCAGCGGCGGCCAGAACGAGCTCAAGACCGCAGGTTACTTCGCCCGTATCAACTACGACTATAAAGGCCGATACCTGTTGGAGGTGAACGGCCGTTACGACGGTTCTTCCCGCTTCCTCCGCGGTCACCGCTGGGTGTTCTCACCTTCGGCCTCCATCGGTTGGAGAATCTCCGAAGAACCTTTCTTCACTCCCCTCAAGGAATGGTGGGACAACGCCAAGATCCGCTTCTCATACGGTCAGCTTGGCAACCAGCAGATGAGTTCCTACTATCCGGCCATCCGTACCGTGAATACCGCCGGTAAGTCCTCTTACCTGCTTGGCGGCGCCAACCTGCCTCAGGCCTCCTTATCGGCCCCTGTTTCGTCCAACCTCACCTGGGAACGCTCAATCCAGAGCAACCTTGGTGTAGACCTTGCCTTCTTCGGCAACCGTCTGGAATTCAGCGGAGAGGCCTACATCCGTGACACCAAGGACATGCTCACCGCCGGTGAGCCCCTGCCCGCAGTTTACGGCGCTTCCGTTCCCCAGGAAAATGTGGCCGACCTGCGCACCAAGGGTTATGAACTGTCCCTGAGCTGGAGAGACTCCTTCAAACTTGGCAGCAAGCCTTTCGCATACAGCGCAAGCGTTGTGTTCAGTGACTATGTGTCCCACATCACCCGCTTCAACAACCCGGAGAAACTCTTTGCAAAGAACTACTGGGTTGGCATGAAGTACGGCGACATCTGGGCCTACACCGTGGACGGCCTCTTCGCCACGGACGAGGAAGCTGCAAATTATCCCGTGGACCAGTCAAAGGTTAACGACTCCCAGATCTTCCCCACATCGGCAACCTCTCCCAACGGTCTGTATGCCGGTGACATGAGGTTCGTGGACCTTGACGGCGACGGCGCCATCAACAAGGGCCGTGAGAAAGTAGGGGACAGCGGAGACTGGCAGATCATTGGTAACAGCCAGCCCCGTTACAACTATGGTATCAACCTCACCGCCAACTGGAACGGAATAGTCCTGGCAGTGTTCTTCCAGGGAATCGGCAAGATGGACTGGTATCCCGGTGCCGATGCACGCGCATTCTGGGGCCCTTACGCACGTCCTTACATGACCTTCATCCCCAAGGACTTCCTGCTTGACTGCTGGAGCGAGGAGAACCCCGACGCCTTCTATCCGCGTCCCCGCGGCTACGTAGCCATGAACGCCAACCGTCCTCTGGGCGTGGCAAATACCCGCTACCTCCAGAATATCGGCTATCTGCGTCTCAAGAACCTCACTGTTGGTTACTCTCTCCCTGACAGCGTCCTTAAGAACTGCTTCATCCACAAGGTGCGCTTCTACTTCACCGGCGAAAACCTCTTCTACTGGGCTCCCGGCCTGCACGGCAAGTACGTAGATCCCGAAATGGCCATGACCGGCGGCAACCTGCGCCTTTATCCCTGGCAGAAGAGCTTCATCTTCGGCATTGACATAACCCTCTAATGAATCCAGCCATGAAAAAGTTATTATTCCCTATACTGATTGTTCTTGCCGGATTCGCATTTACCGGCTGCGACGACCTGCTGGACGCTATTCCCAAGGACAAGCTCACAGAAGATACCTTCTTCAAGAGCGAAAGTGAGCTCAGTGCCTTCTCCATAGTGTTTTACGAGAACTTCCCCAGCTCAGACCTTTATATTTCCAACGACGACCACTACACCCAGAACAACCTTTCCAACGAGGAAATGGGCACACGTACCATTCCCAGCAGCGGCGGCGGTTGGAGCTGGGGCGCGTTGCGCAACATCAACACCCTGTTGGAAGACCTTGACCACTGCCCGGATGCAGCAGTACGCACAAAGTACGAGGCTCTGGCCCGTTTCTTCCGTGCATACTTCTACTTCGCCAAGGTAAAGCGTTTTGGCGACGTTCCGTGGTACGACACCACAATCGGCTCTTCGGAAACTGAGAAACTCAACCGTCCCCGCGACAACCGTGAGTTTGTGATGCAGAAAATGATCGAGGACCTTGACTTTGCAATTGAAAACCTTCCTACCGCAAAGAGCGCTTACGAAGTGACAAAGTGGACTGCGATGGCCTTCAAGTCACGCGTGCTGCTGTTCGAAGGTACCTTCCGCAAGTATCATGCAGGCGACGTGTTCCTTCAGACGCTTCCTCAAGATGCAAAGTCCTACAAGTGGTATCTTAGTGAGTGCGCAAAGGTATCGGCCGAATTAATCCAGACCGGCGGCTACACTCTCCACACGGACGGTGGCGCCAGCAGGAGCTACTACAATCTGTTCCACACCATGGATGCCACCGAACTCACGGACGAGGTGATCCTTGCCAGAAACTACAACAAGATGTACGGTGCAGCGCACGATTCCGGCAACACCATGACTTCCGGTTCAAAGGGCTGCCCCGCCATGACCAAGAAACTGGCGGCCAGCTACCTCATGAAGGACGGTTCCCGCTTCACGGACATGGAAGGCTGGCAAACCATGAACTTCGTGCAGGAATGCCAGAACCGCGATCCCCGTCTGTCACAGAGCATCCGTACCCCTGGCTACAAACGCATGGGCGAGACTGTGACAACGTCCCCGGACTTCAAGGTAACCTTCTCCGGTTATCATCCGGATAAGTACCTTGCCACCCCCGACCAGGATACCAACGGCGCATCGGACATAGACCTCATCATCTTCCGTCTGGGCGAAGTCCTTATTAACTATGCCGAGGCAAAAGCCGAAATGGGCGAACTAACCCAGGCCGATCTTGAAATGTCCGTGAACCAACTGCGCAAGCGCGTGGGCATGCCCGGACTGCAGATGGCCGAAGCCAACGCAAATCCGGACAAATTCCTTACGGATCCAGCCTACGGCGGTTACCAGAGCCCCGTCCTCATGGCCGATGCCAACAAGGGCGTCATCCTTGAGATCCGCCGCGAACGCGCCATCGAACTGGCCCAGGAAGGCTACCGCTACTACGACCTCATGCGCTGGAAAGAAGGCCAGGTGTTCACCGCCCCCTTCTACGGAATGTATTTCCCCGGCGCCGGCGTATATGACGTTGACGGCAACGGTACCGACGACCTTGAAATCGTAGCTCCCGGCGGCACCGGCAGTTCCAAGGCCGAGACCAAGAAGAAACTGGACGATGAAATTTATCTGTCCGACGGCACCTCCGGCCTTGTATGGCTGCACAAGAACATCCTTCGTACCTGGAACGAGGACAAGGATTACCTATTCCCTATCCCCACCGACGAGCGCAACCTCACTAGTGGAGCCCTCACTCAGAATCCCGGCTGGGACGACGGTTTGTCATTCTAAACGAATCTGCACCATGAAAAATACCTTATATATTATAATGTGCGGTCTTTCGCTGTTTCTCTTCGCTTCGTGCACCAAGAAGGAATCCGGCGAACAGTCCAAGATGAGGGGCGTGTTATATACATCCATCGTCAAGGATGCAGGCACGCTCAACCTGCTGCCCGGCAAAAGCAAGGATGTGGCCGTGAACGTAAGCGTGTTCGAGAACAAAGTTTCCGACGTCACCCTCAAGATGACCCTTAAGGTGGATGCCGATAGCAAAGACGCCTACAACGCTACCCATGAGGAGCAGGCCGAACTTCTTCCTTCATCGGCATACTCCTTCACCAGCAATGACCTTATGCTTGCAAGGTACAACCTTTCTTCAACATCGGCATGGATAAGCATCACGGCAAGCGGCCTGGAAGACGACCAGCTTTACGTGCTGCCCATCGACATCGACAAGGTTGACGGCACCGACAATTGGGAACTTGCCGAAAATCATGTTTCCTACATCACCGTAAGGCAGGTGAACCAGGGTCCCGAAGGTGGCGACGGCTCAATGGAATATCCTTATGAGCTTTCAACAGCGGCCGATCTTAAGGCAATGGCCGATAAACTGTCGGCCAAGGAGAAGGTTTACTTCCGCCTTACACAGGACATTGACATGGCCGAAGTTGACGACTGGACTCCGCTTAACTACGCTTCCCCGTACGAATTCGAGATTGACTTTGACGGCGATGGCCATACCATTGACAACTTCCACTGCACAGACTTCGGCTCGTATCCCAGCTTCTTCGGCGTGCTGTACGGCTACTGCCACGACGTAACCTTCACCAATGCACTTATCGAATGCGGCGCGGATTCCGGCTGCGGCATCCTGGGTGGTTATGGCGGCACCGGTGACAAGCATGCCGACGTTGCCCGCGTGCACGTGCATGGCAAGATTAATTTCACAGGCAACTAGACCGGTATCGGCGGTATGTTCGGCTGCGCCGGCAACGCCACCATCGAAGCCAGCTCGGCCGATGTTGACGTTTATTCCAAAAAGAACTATGTGGGCGGCCTCTTCGGCTACTCAAAGAAAGTTCAGGTCCGTAACTGCTGGACTGCAGGTTCAATTTACGGCGACCAGCGCGTTGGCGGCATAGCCGGCGGTATCAACGGTGTCGGCGACGAGATTGTAAACTGCTACAGCGTAGCACAAATCTACATCTTCGACGAGGACAACAATAAAGTTTACGGCTGCGCGCGCAGCGTGGGCGGTATCGTCGGTCATGCAAACCAGGACAAGGCCGATGAAATGGAAACCCGCATGCCCGAAAACGTAATCAGCGGTTGCATAGCATGGGAAGATGAAATCAAGACCCGCAGCTATATTGGCGCTCCTAACTTCTCAGAGCATAACTACTACAGCTCAGGCGCAATCGTAGCCTTTGGCGCAACACACAACACCTACGCCAACTGCTACAGAAGGGCCGACCTTGACTTCCGCGACTACAACGACGCATTCGTACTCTACGACCAGGATAATTCTTCTCCTACCAATCCTCTGGTTATAAAGAAGATAGAAGGAGCAGGCTACAACTATCCTTACCACGGAAAGGCAGCTCCTGCCGGTGCAACCCTTACCCAGGTTGCCCAGACTATTGGCTGGAGCACCGCTATCTGGAACTTCAGCGGTGACATTCCCACCATCCGTCCCGATGCGCAGGCAGGTCCCGTTCCGGATACCACCGCCGACGGCAATCTCCCCGGTTTCGATGAAAATGACATTAATTAAGACCAGGCCATGAAAACAAGAATCATTTCCATACTCAGCATTGCAGTATTGCCCTTTGCGCTGTTTTCCTGCAACAAGGTGGCCCAGTCTGCCGATAACTTTGACGCACCTCTCGTTACTATAGAGGCTTCCATTCCCGACCAGGTTACCAAGGTTGTGGCCGTAACTCCGGAAAGCGGAGTTGGCCTGGACTGGAACTGGGAAGAGGAAGACAAGATTTCCGTAATAAGCGGCGAAGTATCCACGCTGTTCAACATCCGTTCGGGTTTCGAGGGGAAACTCGCATCTTTCATCGGCAAACAGGTGAGCGGAAGCACTTTCTCCATCATTTATCCCGGCGAATACGCATCAGTGGAAGACATTGAGGCTGTTTCCCTTGTGGATCAAACCCAGACCGGCACAGATTCCAAGGATCATCTTAAGTATTTCGCCCTTTTGTCCGATGTAGATAACTACAGGTCCTTCGAGTTCAGCCAGGCCTGGGCTTCGGATCACGGCGGCACTTTCAGTCAGTGCGGCGTGCTGCGCTTTGCCCTCACCCTCCCGTCAGAGGCAGTAGCGGTTAACCGCATAACCCTAAAGGCCGGCGACAACATTTTCCACAGCGGAAATGCCTCCGGTGCCCTTACAAGCGAGCTTTCAATAGCTCTAACCGAAGCTACCCTCGAGTCGGATAAAGCCGTTACCGCCTGGATGACAACCTCCTGGTGGGACGACGTCATTCCCGCCGGAACCCCGTTAAGCGTTAACGTATCGGCCGGAGAATTCAGTTGGACTGCCGATATCACCCCCAGCTCGGACAAGGTAATCAAGGCCGGTTACGTAAATAACGTCACAATAGAGGCCGATGCCTGGAAGAGTGCCGGCCGTTATGCCGACGGCGACGGTACGCTGGAGAACCCCTGGGTAATCAAGACTCCCACCCAGCTCACCTACATGCGTGACGACCTTGTGCACGGAGAAACCCGTTATTTCAAGCTGGCCACGGACATTGACTTGGCCGGCATCGAATGGGCTCCTCTCAATAATGCCGAACCTTACGACAAGTTCATCAACTTTGACGGTAACGGCTACACCATCTCCAACCTTACAATCAAGGAAGGCGCCGCATATGCCAGCTTTGTCGGTGTTCTGTACGGCGACATCAGGAACGTTGCCTTCTCACATGCCGACATTACGGCAGGGGAGGGCAACAAGAGCGGTATCGTGGCCGGTTACGTGGGCACCACCGCAGCCCTCACTCCCTGCATGATGAGCAATGTGGTGGTGACAAATTCCACCATCACCGGTGCCAGAAGCATGGGCGCCGTGGTTGGCCAGGTGGCTACCGACGATGCAGCCTTTGTGAACTGCCGCGTAATTGACACTAAGGTAATCCAGACAGCATCTTCTACCTCGCATGCCGGCGGCTTTGTGGGCTATTCCCAGGCCAACGCTTATTATCAGGACTGCTTCTCTTCTGCAACGATAGAAGGCACCGAGTTCACCGGCGGCTTTGCCGGTTACATCGGCAAGGGTCAGTTCTTCAACTGCCATGCTTCCGGTGATGTTAATGGTACCAAGCATGTTGGCGGCTTCGTTGGCAAGACGGAGGATCCCGTTCTGACCAATTGCTGGTACGACGGATATGGCATTACTGCCACCGACGCCAGCAAGAACTGCCAGAGCGCAGGCTTTGTGGGTTATGCTGCAAAGAACGGTAACTTTGGCGCACAGTTCATTGAGTGCTATGTGAAGGGCACTACCATCGACGCCGCTTCCGGCCAGAGAATCGGCGGCTTCGTGGGCCAGTCGGATCTTGGCAACACCTACATCAAGTGCTATGTGAAGGATGTTGTTATCAATGCAAGCACCAACAGTGCCGGTTTCGCCGGTGTTGATTATTCCACCACATCGGCCGATGTTCCCGAAGGCGGTATTTACCGCTGCTTCGTGGATGGTGGCGTCATTAATGCCAACGGTAACAATATCGGCGGCTTTGTGGCTTATCCGGAAGGTGCTATAATTGAGAACTGCTTCACCACCATGGATGTGAACGGTGGCGGAAAGACCGCGGTCGGCGGCTTTGTGGGCCTGAGCAAAAAGAATGTGAGCATCAAGTGGTGCTATAGCGCCGGTGAAATCACCGATGCCGGCAGCCCTGTTGGCGCATTCGCAGGCAAGCTTGAAGGTGACGAGAGCACCCATATCAACTCCTGCATAGCCTGGAACAATACCCTCGAGTTCGTTGGCGCAAGCTCCGGCACGGAGGATGTCACGGGCAACTACCTTGGCAAGGA
The DNA here is from genome assembly GCA_017962065.1 of Bacteroidales bacterium. GTDB lineage: Bacteria > Bacteroidota > Bacteroidia > Bacteroidales > UBA932 > Cryptobacteroides. The sequence continues at coordinate 29,029 of JAGCWB010000175.1, read as the reverse complement.
AGGCACCATTGCCGCCAAGGCTGCAGAACTTGGTTGGGATCCCGAGATTTGGGACTTCGCTGCAAAACTCAAATAATAAATGAAAATCAAACGCTTATATATATGGGTATTAGCTTTCCCCCTCATGCTGTGGGCATGTGGGGGGAAAGACCCCATTGACGTGATTCCTCCGCCGCCCGGTCCGGACAGCGGCCAGGAAGAAGAAGGCAAGGACGACGATGACGGCACTCCCAAGCCATGGGATGCCAACCGCGGCAAGACGGTACGTCCCACTCCCGGCAACGGCTGGACTGTTACCACAATTGACGACGGCGTAATCTACTATGCCTTCGACGGCAAGGAACCCGTCACCAACACCAACCAGCGCATTTTTATCACGGAAACGGATCTTAATAACGCATCCTATTCCGTGAAGCTGGGATATTACAGCGGCAACAGCACAGCCTCTAAGGTGCTCAAAGGCACCGGCGCCTTAGCCAGCATCAACGGCGGCTATGAAAAAGCTGCCCTGTACATCAAGGTGAATAATTCGGTAATATCCGACATTACGGCCGATTACATAGGCAGCACCAACGTGCCCCAATGGAAGAGCGAGGCGGCAATTTACCTGGACCAGGACCGCGACGTGCGCATTGAATTTACCGGAAAGGGCATGAACATAGCCCAGTGGCGGTCCACCTACCGTACAAGAGGCAAGTCGGAGCCCAACATGATTACCAGCGCGCCCATGCTCATAGACGATTTTGAGCCTGTTGGCCTGGACTTCTGTACCCTTCACCCCTTGTCGGCATGGGGCCCGGACTGCTCTGAGAATCCTTACAGGCACCAGGGTTCCAACACCAACCCCCGTACCGCCATGGCAAAGACGGAAGACAACCACCTTCTGTTCATCGTGGTGGATGGCCGCAGGGAGGGCATTTCAAGGGGCATATCGGCCGCCGACCTTACAACGTTCCTGGTGAACAACTTCAATCCGCAGTACGCCATAAACCTTGACGGCGGCGGGTCGTCCACCATGTGCGTAAGAGGCCAGGGAGACCCTACTACCTTTGTTGTTAACTATCCCTGCGACAACAAATCGGAAGATAAAAACGGCTCTCCCAAGGAGAAGGACGGGCCGGACCATGCCGGCGAACGCCCGCGCGACACGTTCTTCTATGTTGTCAAGAAGTAGTGTATAATTAAAAACTAAAACTGAATACAATGAGATTACATGTTCTGATTCCTGCAATGGCAGCAGCCCTGCTTGCTTTGTCGGGATGTATCAAGGAAAAGGAAATGGCCCAGCAGGTCCCGCAAATGACAATTACAGTGTCAATGCCGGACGATGCTGTCACCAAGGTCGCTTTCTCCGTTCCCGGCAGCGAGATAGGCCTTCATCTTGCATGGCAGGCCGACGACCAGATTCGTGTTATAAGCGGCTCCAACAGCGCCGTTTATGACATCCAGCCCGGTTTTACGGACCATACGGCCACCTTCACAGGCCCCGTAGTTGCGGGCGAGAAGTTTGACATAGTGTGCCCTGCCACTTTCGCTTCGGTTGAAGAAGCTCAGGTTGGTAACGTTAACCTTACTCAGGACGGCAACGGCAGCACTTCGCATCTTGTCTTTACCGCAAAGCTAGGCAATGTGGACAAGGATGACCTTGGAAGCATCGGCTTTACGGACGAGTGGGTTGCCTCCCACGCCGGAACCACCCTCAATATGGGTGGCATCGTGAAACTGGTGCTCACCCTTCCCGAGGCCATAACGGCTCCCAAAAGGGTAGTGCTCGGCGGCATAGGCGACGACATTGCCGTGAACATCACGGGCGTCGATCTTACCTCGGAACATGTACTTACCGCATACGCGCAGAGCAGCTGGGACGATATTCCCATCCTTGCCGGTACCGAATTTACCGTCAGTGTAACCAACGAGGACGAATCTGTATTCACTGCCGGCAAAACCATACCGGACGATGCCACCCTTATGGCAGGTACGCAGAATATAATTAAGGTAGTGGACGGCTTCGAGGAGCAGCTCTTCGCCGGCGGCGACGGTACCCAGGCCAATCCTTACCTCATTGCCAACGCCAAGCAGCTTGACAATATGCATGCGGACGGCGTGCTCCTGCACGGTGAGAAGGTGTACTTCCGCATCACCAAGGACATTGACATGCAGACTTATCTTGCATCACACTCCTGGGATCCGCTGAATAAGGAAAACCCTTACGATTTTCAGGTTGACCTAGATGGTGACGGCCATACCATAGACCACTTCTCCATCACTACCAACACCACTAACAAGAATCCCCAGACCGGCTTCTTTGGCGTGCTTTACGGAGATGCTCACGATCTTACCTTCACCAACGCTACCGTAAACAACACTTACGGAAAGTCCACCGCAATACTCTGCGGCTTCTGCGGTTATTCAGCAAAGCCCGCCCATGTGTATAATGTGCACGTAAACGGAGATATCACTTATAGTGCTACTTCTGGTCTTGGCGGAGCCGATACAAACGGACCTGTGGGCGGTTTGGCAGGGCGTATCCAAAACTGCGTCATTGAATCCTGCTCGGCTTTCGATATGAATATAAGGAGCCCCAAGTCATACTCCGGCGGTCTGTTTGGTTACGACGTTTCAACCGGTGCAACAGTGATGAATTGCTGGACATCCGGTATCATTGGCGGAGACTCGGCCCATGGCGGAAACCTTAACGGCCAAAGGACAGGCGGCATTTGCGGTGGTCTGATTAACATGCACACCGCTATAATCAACTGCTATTCCACCATGAGTGTGCTTAACACTTATGCCATGGGCGGTATTGCCGGCCACTGCAATCTGGACAAGAACAACGCCAATAAGACTCATGCCAACAATCCTACCAATACAAAGCCTTACAATACCATTCAAGGCTGCATAGCATGGAACGACGAGATTACTTCCCATGCAACTGATTCTGATGCAGACCATTACAGTTCCGGTGCTATAGCAGGCTATATTTCAGTCAACGACTACCTTATTAACTGCCTGCGTAAGTCAGACCTAAGCTTCAAGGATTATAACGACTGGACTCCTTATGACCAGGAAGACTCCAGCCCTTCTGTACCGCTTGTTGTGAATGCGTATTCAGGAAAGAATTACCACTATCCTTACCATGGCAAAGCATTCAACGGAACACTCTCCGCTGCTGCCAAATCTCTTGGCTGGGATGAAGATGTATGGGATCTTTCCGGTTCCGTACCTGTACTTACAGGTGCAATACAGACCAAGCCTGTAAGCAGCGGTGCCAGTGGTGTGACACCGGGCAGCGCCGGTACCGGTCCCAAGTATCCTACTTCAGGAGACGGTTGGACTGTAACCTCCATACAGGACGGTATTACATATTATACTTACGACAACAAAGACTTCTACTCAAGTGAGGCCGCAAGCGCCAGATCTTTTGATAAGTATCGTCAGCAGGTATTTATTATAGATGTGGATCTGAACAATCCCAATTATAAGGTAAAGCTTGTTCATTCCAGTCCTACTGCGGCTTGCTCTCAGGTGTACAAAGCTACCGGAGCAATAGCCGCCATCAACGCCGGTTATGAGGCCGGTTCCATTGCTATAAAGGTTAACACTCAGTACAGCTGGACAAAGATGGATGATACCATGGCAAACAATGAGCTTGACAATATAGCAAGCGAAAGTGTTTATGAGTATCCTATCGGCATGGCTAAGTCCTACATGCCCAACAATACCATCACGGATACCGGAGTCCCCAACTGGAAGAGCCAGGGAACTGTGTACTTTGACGGTGAACGCGGCATACGTATGGCCTACGACAGCTACGACCCTGCCAAAGCTCCCGGTAGCGCCGGCAACCCTCCGGTGAAGACTGTTTTTGAAGAGCGCCTGTTCTATCAGTTCAATACAGACAACGAAATAGGCCTGCTCTCCAGCGCACCTGTCCTTATCGAAAATTACAATAAAGTTGGAACCAGTTTTACTTCCTGGTATCCCAAAGTGACGGGTGAATCCAGTGAAGCCCCGTATTCCCATCAGAATACCTTGGCTCCCCGTACAGCCGTTGCCTTGAATGCCGACAATCATCTCCTGCTTATAGTAGTGGATGGCCGTTATGCCGCGAGCGTTGGTGGACAAGGTATGGGCGCATCAAGCCTTACCCGCTTCATCTCATACTTCTTCAATTCTCAGTATGCCCTTAACCTTGACGGTGGCGGATCTACCACCATGTGCGTAAAGGGTAAGGGTGATAGCACAACCAACGTTGTGAACTATCCTGGAGACAACAGGACCCAGACTGGTCATGAGCATGACCACGAAGGCCAGCGCGCCCGCGACACATTCATTGTAGTCGTCCCCGCCAATCCTGCAGAATAACAGATACATTAACCCGATAACGAAATAACCATAAATATGAAACGCAATTACCAAGCTCCCGTCTCTGTGCCGGTACAGATTACGGCCGAGAATTTCCTCATGACATCTAACCTGCAGGATTACCCCGACAATCCCATCTTCGGGGCTCCGATAGGCGTTTCTCTCCTGGATTTTGAGTCTTCCTTATAATACATCCGAGCTATGAAACATATGCAAATACTCTTTGCATGCCTTCTGGCCGTGGTGTCCTGCATCAAAGAAACGGCGCCGGACACACAGGAGACGCCCGGAAAGGAGCAGGTTACCATACGCGTAGCCATGAGCCAGGACACCTTTACCAAGGTGTCGTTCACAGACCAGGACGGCAAGCTTGCCCTTGCCTGGCAGGATACCGACTGCATAAGGGTTATCTCCGGTGAGAACTCAGAGGTATTCACCATTTCCAAAATAATCTCGGACCACGAGGCAGAATTTACCGGCAACGCAGTTCCCGGTACTTCCTTCGATATACTTTTCCCCGGCACCTATGTCAGCGTAGAAGAGGCCGAGGATGATACGGCAAGCCCCACCCAGGTTGGTAACGGCTCCACTGCCCACCTTGGCTACAGGGCCCTCCTGAGCGACGTGGACAGCTATGAAAACATAGCCTTCACTAAGACTTGGGCCGAGGAACATGACGGTACCCTGAATCAGGGCGCAGCCATCAAAATGGTCCTTAAGCTCCCGGAAGGCGTAAGTACGCTCAAGAGCGCAGGTATAGGCCTTGGCGGTACAAATTATACACTCCAGTTCTCCGGAGTGGATGTATCGGCCTCCGGTCAGATTCTTACTGCCTATATGATGCTGCCCTGGAATGATATTGACCTCGCCGACGGCAGCCAGATTCCGCTGTATGTGATGGATACCGACAATGAGGTGTACAGCCGTACCCTCTCCATATCCGGCGACAAGACAATCAAGCAGGGGAGTGTGAACTCGTTTGGCGGCACCACGCCCATCGACAATATTGTAATTTCCAATTTCGTATCCGGAAACGGCACCGAAGAGAATCCCTACCTGATTGCCAACGCAAGGCAGCTGAACAACATGCACTCGGTCATGTTGAACAATTCTTCCAACTGGTTCCGCCTGCTGGAAGACATTGATGCAACGCCAATTGAAAACTGGGCTCCGCTCAATAACGCAAGTCCCTACTCCAAGGCTATGGACTTTGACGGTGACGGACACGTCATTTTCAACCTTAAGTCAACAGACGCCACTTATTCCAGCTTTGCCGGTGTGCTCAACGGTCATATTCACGATGTCAGCTTCGTAGAGGCTACCATTTCCGGTACTACCAGGGTTGGCGTTGTGGCCGGATACATCGGAACTACCGGAGTTGTTGGCAATTGCACCAACGTGCATGTCATTAGTTCCTCAGTTGCCGGCGGAGCTACTTTTGCAGGCGGTTTTGCCGGTGAAATCAACACAACGGGTACCATTGAATACTGCTCGGCACAAAGCACAACCGTTACCGGTACCGACAATATCGGCGAATTTGCCGGCATCGTCCGCGGCCAGGTGGCAACCATCCGTGGTTGCTATACCTCAGACTTTACCCTTGTCAACGACAATACGCCCAGTGCCCTAAAGGGCCTTGGCGGATTCGTAGGCTGCACTACAGCCAACGCTATTTTTGAAAACTGCGATGTTCTGGGTACTGTTTCCATTACTTCCAATGCGACTCCCGACGGCGACAAGAAACTTGCCGTGGGCGGTTTCATCGGCTACAGTGCTGCCGCTGCGCCTGTCTTTAAAAACTGCGATGTATTCGGCACTGAAGTCGTTATTTCGGGTAATTCTGAAACCGGCGGTTTCGTGGGGTACAACGACAGATCGGCCTCTTACAGTAACTGCAGCGTGATTGCTGTCAAAGTATCCGGCGTGAATCACCTTGGCGGTTTCATGGGTTATGGCGGAGTTTCCAGCGGCTATGAAGTTCCTTCCATTTTCACCGACTGTCTGGTTGATGGCGTTGAGGTTACCCAAAACCTTGCAAGTGCCAGCGGATCCATCCATACCGGCGGTTTTGCTGGTTATTCCGGACAGGCTCTGTCATATATCAACTGTCGTGTCCGCGGCGTAAAGGTGGATGCCACCAAGGCTGCTGTCCAGAATGTGGGTGGCTTCGTGGGTTGCACCGCCTATGCCGGCTCCAACTTCCAGAATTGCTCGGTAGATATGGGCACAACCGTTACGGCCAAGGCCAACAGCGTTGGCGGTTTTGTGGGCTGGGCCTATGTGCCGGATGCTTATAAGGATTGTTCATCGGCCGCTACTGTAACCGTAACCGGGTCAACGCAGAATACCGGCGGTTTCGTAGGATATGCCAGCGGTTCTGCTACATTTACCAATTGCGCTGCAACTGGCTATGTAAATAGCCAAAATGTATATGTAGGCGGCTTTGTAGGAAAGGCCGAGAATGCCAGCTTCGTTTCCTGCCATTATAGCAACGGTGTTGTTACTTCCACGGCAAACGGCAATAATGCCCAGATTGGCGGCTTCGTTGGCCAGGCTCATTCTAACTCGGGCTTCAACGGATGCTATGTTCACCAAGCTCAGGTTGTGGCCAATACTGCCGGCCGTACGGGCGGCTTTGCCGGTCAGCTTGGTTATAACTCCACTGGTGGCAATGGCGTAACTACCACAAACTGCATTGTTCAGGATGTACTTGTTGATGGCGCACTTAATACCGGCGGTTTCGTCGGCGTTCAGTATGAGACCATTACCCGCAGTTACGTTGCCAATGGTTCTGTTACTGCCCACAATAATCAGGTGGGCGGCTTCAGCGCTTTTGTCCAGAACGGCAACATAACCGATTGCTACACCACCACTGCCGTTAACGGAGGTTCTTACAATGATGTCGGCGGTTTCATCGGCCTGCTCTATTATGCCGATGTTCAGAATTGCTTCAGCGCCGGCATGCAGTATGGTGACGGCACCAACCGTGCAGCCTTCGTTGCCAAATGTGCCCTCCAGGGTACTGCCGGCAGTATTTCAAATTGCATCGGCTGGCATGAAAGCCTTCCTTTCTGCGGTTCCAATACAGTTGGCGCAACTATCGAGAATGTTTATGCAGGCAAGGAGGATACTATATCCGATCATGCCATTGCTCTGGGCTGGTCAAGCACAATATGGGATCTGAGCGGTTCTGTACCGCTGCTTGTCCCCGGAGATGTCCAGATCAATGCCGTTTTTGTTGGCGACAGTATTACATGGCAGTGGGCCCGTGTAAGCAAGAAGGACTCTCAGGCTTCCATTATAGAGGCCACTCACGGTGTGCTTGGCAATGAGCCGCTGCCATCCTATATGTCAATCAGCGGCACCACTATCACCACCAGGTTCCATCCCGGTTTCTTCTCCAGTAACGGATACGTAGATAAGGGTATAAGTGGTCAAAACACCACCCAGATGCGTGCGCGGTTCGAAAAAGACGTGATTGCGCTCAATCCCAAAGTGTTCGTAATCATGGGCGGTACCAACGACATCGCCCAGGGTGTAAGTGAGGATGATATCTATGCTAATATCGCATGGATGGCCGATCAGGCAAGGGCTGCCGGCATGAAGGTGGTTGTGTGCTCCATTACTCCTAATAACCGCAATTACGGAACAATAGGTTGGAAGAGTGTGTATATTGAGTCGCTCAACGAAAAGTTCCAGACGTTATGCACTACCGAAGGATACACCTATTGCGATTACTGGAATGCCCTTGTGGCCCGGAATGCCTCCGAAGCCGCTGTGGAAACCGACATTGACCACGGCCTCAAAGACGCCTACAAACTCTACGACGACCTCCATCCCGGCCCGGATGCCTATACCGTAATGGAAGGCATAGTGAAGCCCATAATTGATGAGTTGCTGTAAAGTGGATTTGTAGGGGAGAAAGATACGATTGTTAATAACAAAAAGAATAATAACTAAAAAACCAAAAACTATGACCAAAATTACCCCCCCCCATGCGGCGTATCTCGCACCTAATGCGATCGCCGTAAAGCTCGAGCACGAACAGTTGATTTGTGCCAGTGGCAGTGCCACTCTTAAAGACATGGGTGCAAACAGTGTCTATGACGAAGATTTTGAAGATGATTAGGAGGACTGCCATATGAGAAAGATTTGGAATATAGTATTTGTTGCCTTTGCAGCCGCTGCCTTCACAGTGGCCTGCACCAAGGCATCCGAACTCGACGTAACCAAAGAGGAAGTCCCCCAAGGGGAGCAGAAGGAGCACCAGGCAAAGCCGATGACCATCACTGCCACCATTCCTGCGGATATTGCCACCAAGGTTACCTTTACTCCTGATGTTGCCAGTGGTAAGCCCAACAAAATGGCGCTTACATGGACTGGCGACGAGACGCTTATGGTTTACGACCATAATGATCATTCTAAGTTTGCCGAATTCCTTTTTCAGGACGGTGTTGGTCCTGCTTCCGCTACCTTCTATTGTGACGATGCTTCCGCCCTTGACGGTGCAGAATCGTATGATGTGGTTATCCTAGATAACAAAACCGTTGATGACTATAATGACCAGACTCAGTTAGATGACGGTGACACATCTCACCTTAGATATATTGCAGGCAAGAATAATATTACAGACTTGAAAACAATCGAGTTCGATGTGGCATCAAGCATTCTCGCCATTACAGTACAGATGTCAGATGCAGACATTGCAAGCGATATCACGTCTGTGGATATTACCGCTAGTGCAGCAAACGCTAACGATGCGAAAATATTCAACGGTAATAATACGCTGAGTATAACACTCCAAACAAATGCGACGGATGATAAGATTCTTAATCTGTACGCCACCCTTCCTGTGGGCGCGACTATAGCCGAAGGCGTTTCACTTATCGTACGTCTCAATTCTTCCAATCCGGATCATACGGTTTACACCCGTTACATTGAACTAGCTTCTGGATCCTTCGCTGCCGGTGAACTGAATACTATCAATATCAACGCTACACAGAGTGACACTCACGCCGGCAAGACCTCTTGCGACGGCTCCTCCGCCGAAAACGCCTACCTGATTGGTGACAAGTACCAGATGAACGCGGTGCATGATTTGCTTGGTGCTGCAACCGCCAGTTCAACCACATACTTCAAATTGATTGATAATATTGATCTTAGTAGTTTCGCCAATTGGGTTCCGATTGATGCCAGCTCCAAATTCATACATCTGGAAGGGAATAACAAAACCATTAGCAATCTGAAGTTCACCAGCGGAGACGATTATTATCCCGGCCTCTTCGGAATTCTGTATGGAACTGTCCGAAACCTTACTATTTCCAGCGCGAATATCTCCGGAGGGAATAAGGGAGCAGGAATTTTGGCTGGTTACCTATGTTCAAGTAACGGTTACGGTATTGGCTGTACGATTGACCATGTCACGATTGATAATTCAACAATTAACGGCAACGGCAAGGTCTGCGGTGCTCTTGCCGGTTCTATCGGTCAAAACAATACAAAGACATTTGCCATCAACATTAGTAATGTAACGGTGTCCAACTCTTCTGTCTCAACCACTAACGATTGTGGTGGCCTTATTGCTCTTGCTCAAGGAGTTTCCAGTGCCAATCGTACGCTGTTGGTATCCAACTGCGACATTATTAATTCGACGGTCTCTTCTACTGGTACTGGCATTCGTGTCGGTGGCCTTTTTGGTTTTATTCCTAGTGCGAATACAACGATCAGTGATATCGTAGTTAAGGGAACAAATGTTTCTGGTCTTTCGAAAGCAAAGGCGGTTGGCGGTATTGTCGGTCTGGTCTCTTCTGCTGCGGACTTCGACCGTTGCACTTACCAAAATAATGGTGAAACAACCGCAACAGTAACTGGTCCCACTCAGCACGATGGAGAGACCAATACGGCAGGCGCTTACGTTGGTGGCATTGCAGGAGAAGTAAGTGGGGATGCAACATTTGATGATTGCCACGTAAAGAATGCCACTGTTACATTCACCAATCCAACTCAAAATGCAAGTTACTGGAAACTTACAGGTGGCGCTTTCGGTTTTATTCATTCCTCCGGCGCCAAGATTGGTAATACGACGGCTTGTACAGTAGAAACTGTTTCTGTCCCTGCTTATCATTACTGTGGCGGTTTTGTTGGTGAGATGAACCAAGGTTCCGTTGAGAATAGTACAGTTACCGGACTTACTATTTCCGGAAGAAACTATGTTGGCGGTTTTGTCGGTCAAATTGATGCCGGTTCTATTTCTAGTTGTTCTGTGGCTGGGAATACCATAACAAGCGCAAATGCAACTGTTGGCGGTTTTGCCGGTATGATTAATGCAGGTTCTTTAGAGATTTGTTCGACTTCCCTTAATGTTGGCGATGACAGCCATATGATGGCTACTAACATCGGTGGATTTGCTGGTCAAGTTCAAGGAGGAACTCTCGAGGACTGTCATGCAAGTGGGAATGTATATGCTTCTGGTGACTGTGATGGCGGTTTTGTCGGTCTCGGTAGCGCAGGATCTTTCACTAATTGTAGTTCCAGCGGAACGATAAAAGGTAGTAAATATGTAGCTGGATTTATAGGCAAGGCTGAGAACGGGTTATTTACTGGTTGTTCATATATAGGTACTTCTATTACGGCAACGGGCTCTGATAAGAATGGACACGTTGGCGGATTTGTTGGAAGGGCGCATACCGTGGCTTCTTCATTCACCAATTGCCATGTTGGCGGAAACACTTCACTCACGATTTCATCTTCTGCAGCCCAACGTTGCGGCGGTTTTATTGGCCAACTTGACGGCCTATCTCCAGCAACTGCGTTCAGCAAATGTTATGTGAGGAATGTGAATATTTCTGGCCCTACCAATACGGGCGGCTTTGTTGGCGTTCAGTATGGCCCTATCGATAAGTGCTGGGTGGAAGGCGGTTCTGTTACCTCAGTAGGCGGTGGCAATACTGGAGGCTTCTCCGCGTTCATTCAGAACAGCGGAGCTACTGCTAACCTTACAAATTGCTATACTACAGCTAATGTGGATGGCGCTAGCTACAATACTGTCGGCGGTCTTGTCGGCATTGCTAATAACTCCGCATATAGTATTCAGTATTGCTATTCAACAGGCACAGTTAGCGGTACTGGCTCTAATAAGGGTGGCTTTATTGGTTCTGTTGCTGGATCTAGTGTAACTATTGATAAGTGTGTAAGCTGGAATTCCAGCCTTGCACTGATCGGCACGGATAGTGGTGGAACCGTCACCAACAACTACGTCAAAACTGCTGCCGAAACCGGTACAGTTTCATCACATGCTCAAGAATCTCCTCGTTCCTGGAGCAGTACAACATGGGACTTCACCGGCGACCTGCCCACCCTGAAGTAACCCATCCGTCATGCCCGGCCTGACCGGGCATCTCACAGCAAAATTTTCCGGAACCCGCCCCACCGCAGGTTCCGGAATTTTTTTGCAAAGCATCTGTTTTTGTTTATCTTTGCATTGTTATGAAACTGATTAGACGAAACCTTGCGCAGATTATTGCCCTATGTGAAAAGCATAAGGTAAGGGAGTTGTGCGTATTCGGTTCTGTTCTGACAGACAGTTTCAATAAAGACAGTGACGTAGATTTTACCGTTGTCTTTGACAAATCGGCCGTGGGCGACTACTTCACCAATTACTTCGATTTCAAATTCGCCCTGGAGGAACTTTTGCATAGGGAAGTGGATCTCATTGAATATGAAGCAATCCGCAACCCTCTGTTCAAAGAGGAAGTAGACCATACAAAGCAGGCTATTTATGGATAGTAGAATTCAGGTTTATCTTCTGGACATACTTACATCTATCGAACGCATTGAGTCCTTTTTCGAAGGTAAACCAATGCGTTTTGAGGATTATCAGGCTGACTGGCAACTTCGTTTGGCAGTGGAACGCAGTATTGAAATTATCGGCGAAGCAATGAACCGGATCCTTAAACTGGAACCCGATATTCCTATTACTCACGCCAAAGCCATTGTTGGCACAAGAAACCGAATCATACACGCCTACGATGCTATTTCCGATGATATCATCTGGTCAATAGTCGTAAACCATCTCGCTCAGTTAAAGACAGAGATTAAGTCGTTGATGGAATAATTATCGGCCTCCATCGGCCCAACTCTCTTTCCGGAACCCGCCCCGCCGCTGGTTCCGGAAATTTTTTGCGCCTTGGATATCCGTTCCTTGCCGCGTCGACGTGAAATCGGCATTCTACGGTCCTGTAGCTGTCAACGTGGCACGTGGGCACAAAATCCCATCCGTTATCGACGCAGTTGGAAATTCGCTACTTTTGCGCACTGACACATAATCCAATCCTATGAAAATCTTTTGTTTCAGACGCAAAGTATCGGCCTGCGAACTGTTTTCACGTTATATGCAGGAACGGTCGCGGGAGGCTAGCTGGACTCAGGCCACGCGGCAGATCAACAGGACATTCCTCCTTCATCTGGAGAACTTCGGCAAGGGGCTTGCCCTGGATGGCCTGAACCGGGAGCGATTATCGGCTTTTATCGGCCACCTGAGGCAGAATGTGGGCATGGAAGACTCTACGGTTCGGAAGGAGTTCAAAATTCTCAGAGCTTTTCTTCGTTGGGCACAGGCGGCCGGATACCGTGTTCCGGAGGACGCCGCCCGATTTCGGCCTGTCTTTAAGATGCCCCTTAAGCCTGTGGTCTTTCTCACGCGCGACGAGCTCCTTACCCTTTACAATTTCCGCATTCCTCCGCGCTCCAGGCATCGGTCTTCGCTGGAACGGGCCAGGGACCTTTTTTGCTTCTGCGCATTCACCGGCCTAAGGTATTCCGACATGGCAAGCATCCGCCGGAGCGACGTCGTTGACGGCGTGCTAAGCGTGGTCACACAAAAAACCAATTCACGCATTGAAATCCGCCTTCCCACATATGCGAGGGCCATACTTGACAAATATGCCGATAAACTTCCGGCCGATGGACGGGCACTTCCCGTCATCTGCAACCAAAGGCTGAACATGCACCTGAAAGAAGTCTGCCGCCTGTGCGGGTTCGACACCCCGGTTCACGTGACGCGCTTCCGCGCAGGCCGCCGGGAAGATGTCACCGTGCCCAAGTATTCGCTCATCACCTCCCACTGCGGACGCCGCACATTCATCTGCTTGATGCTGTCAATCGGCATTCCCCCTCAAGTTGTAATGAAGTTCACCGGCCACTCCGACTACTCCTCCATGAAGCCCTACATAGACATCTCCGAAAAATCAAAAGCCGATGCCATAGCCGCCATGGAAGGGGTGCTGGGGGGATGAAATGCAGGATTGACTATGCCTTGATTTCGTGATAAAATGAGGGTTGGGCTGATGGTGGCTGGAAACTGGCGGTTAAAATGCTGATACTGAGTCGGTTAGCACATAATCCTCGTTCAAAATTAGAACGAGGATTATGCAGGAAGTTGCTGATATACAGCTATTTATTTGCCAGCGTTGGGGCCGATGGGTGCTTTAGACGAGGCTTGAGGTGGCAGTAGCCGTTACTGTACTTACCGGATGCCTACATTGCTATTCGTATGCCCTGCGGTAATTGTAACCCAGGATATCGTATATGTCAAACTGCCTGGCTTCCAGAGTTCCTGTAAAGCGCGTGAAACTCTTCTTGGCCTGGGGCGTCCAGCCCACCTCGCTGGTGGCGGCCATACGGGGCAGCAGCATATATTCCAGCTGCTCGGTGGTAGAGATAAACTCGGTCCACATGGCACATTCGACACCCTTTACATGGCCCTCGTTCCCGGCCGTGATGCCGCTCACAATGGGATTGAACTCATAGGCGTTGGTCAGAGTAACCTTCTTGCCTCCGTTGGAAGGGCCGCCTCCATTGATGGGACCGTCTCCCGGCTCACCGGGCGTGTCGGTCTGGCGGATGTCAAAATAGCAGGCAAAGGAAGGTGCCATGATAGCGTCTATCCCGTGATTGGCCGCAGCCCGGCCCCTTACAGCGCTGGTCCAGGACTCCACCATGCCGCCGCCATAGTCGAAACCGTCCACTTTGTCCAGGTCATACTCGTCGTTCATTCCCTCCTGCCAGGTAATCACCTTGCGGCCCTTCGTGGCCAGGTAAGAGCGGATGGCTTTCATGAAATGGTACTGCAGGCGGGTGGCCTTGGTGACGGCAATCTTGTTGTAGCCCATTTCCCCCATCTCATCGGCAGTAAACTCTGCTGTCAAGCCCAGTTCCCCAATGAAAGCCAGGCAGTCATCGCAGGTCTTCCACTTGACGCCGGACGGAACTTCGTCACCGCCAATATGGATGTACTCAGACGGAAAGATGTCGCAAATCTCGTCCAGGACGGCCTTGGGGAAAGCAAAGCTATGGTCCTTGCCCAGGCACAGGACATCGGCCGATGTCCCCGCCGTTTTCCACACCGCATATGGGCCTCCTGTGCAGCCCAGCTCGGGATAGGCAGCCAGGGAAGCGATGGAATGGCCCGGGATGTCATATTCCGGCACCACGGTTATACAGCGTTCGGCGGCATAAGCCACAATTTCTTCCAGCTGCTCGCGGGTGTAGAAACCGTTGTTGCGGTCATGGCCCGGATAAACCGGGGAGGTTTCCCGATAAGCGCCCACTGTAATAAGGTTGGGATAGCCGGGAATGGGAATTCGCCAGCCCTGGTCCTGGGTGAGCACCCAGTGCAGGCGGTTCATTTTGTGAAGGGCCATCAGGTCCAGGTACTTTTTCACCTCATTCACGGTGAAGAAATGCCGGCACACATCCAGCACGAATCCGCGATACCCGAAGCGCGGCGCATCCTCGATGGATACCGCCGGGATGGTCCATTCGGCCGTGACTGCGCCCGTACCATAAACCGCCACGGGCATCAGCTGCTTAAGCGTCTGGACGGCATAGAACAGGCCCGTGCGGGTGGCGGCCGTAACCACCACCTTGGCCGATGTGACCGTAATGGTATAAGCCTCCTCGCCCAGGGAATCGTCCAGGAGGAAGTTGAAGCCGCCCGGTTCACCGGAACCGGAGGTGGCGCCGGCGGCAACGCCCAGGCGCGTGGCGAATGCATCCACCACGTCTTCTCCGAGTCCGGAGAAAGCGTTGTCGTAGTAAACCGGAGCCCCGGAAACGGCAAAGCTGCCCTCGCCTTCCACAATGGAAGCAGGGTAAGGAATGATGTTGAATTCCGGAGCCTCACCAGGGTCGTCGGGCAGGTCATTCTCCGTAAGTGTGGGGAAATCCTTGCTGAAGTCCCAGATCACATTGGACCAGCCCCGGGCCGCTTCCTGCGCATGGGACGAGACCGTGCCGGATTCGGGATCGGCTTTTATGTAGCAGTCTGTAAATGTGGCACCGCTGCCGCCGCTGGTTGTCTGGCCCTGAAGTGCCAGGGAGGAATGCCATGATATGCATTTGGACACCGTACCGGCAGCCTCGACGGAGCCCACAAGGCCGCCCTTAGCCGCGCCGGAAGTAGAAACGGAACCGGCTGCATAGCACTTGGAAACGCTTCCAGCACCATACAAGCGGCCAATAAGGCCACCTACTTGATTGGATCCCGATACTGAAGCAAAGGAATAGGAATTTTCAAGAGTGAATGCGTTGCTGGCAATACCCACCAGGCCGGCCACGTCATAACTGGCCGATGTAACAGTGACGTCGCTCTCCACACCGCAACGGGAAACGCTTCCGCCGTTCACCATGCCCACGAGGCCGCCGACACGCCGGGATCCGGCATCGATGGCGGTCCCGTCTACAAAGCAGTTAACCAGAGAAGCGGCGTTATTGTTTCCCAGACCGCCCACCAGGCCGCCCACGATGTCCCTGCCGGTAACGGAGCACCCGCTTACCCGGCAACTGAGGATAGAAGATTCTACCTGGGCATAGCCGATCAGGCCGCCGATATACATGTTATTACTTACGCCCGTCTTCGGGGATGTATTTGTACTGCCGGAAATGGTAACATTCTTAACAACTGTACCGGCCTTCTTGATATTGCCGGCCAGGATGCCGGAAACGCGAAGGTTGGCACCGGAATCACCCACGGTGCAGTTGGTAAGGGTAACGTTCTCCACAGACGCGGCTTCCGTTCCCCCGTCTCCCAGATTCCCGGCCAGTACGCCCAGGGCTCCTGTTGTGGAAGTGACGGCTGCTCCGTCAATGGTAAGGTCATAAACCTGGCCGTTCAGTTTGGAGAACAGTCCTGTGGGATTGGTGGTGCCGGTTACGGTGAAGTTACTGAGGGTAAAACCGTTACCGTCCAGGTTCACGTAATCCGTCCCGCCGGAATTCAGCGGGGTCCAGGCCTCTCCGTCCATGTCCACGTCGGACACCAAACGGAAGTACTTCTTGCTGCCGGCCTCCACAAGGGAATGCATGGCCTGCATCTGGTATTTGTCGGCAATCAGGTAAGGAGCACTGGCTCCGCCGTTGTCGGACGCGCCGGCCCACTGGTCGGCATGGGAGGCGTTGATGTCTATCTGGTTCAGTTTGCCCGCCATAAGGGAGAGGCCGTTGGCCAGTTTTATGTAACGGCTGTAAACCGTGTGCGATGTCCCGGGAGCGTTGAGCCGGAAGATCATGCTGGTGCCCGCCGGAATGGCCTTGCTGCCCACCGGGAGGGTCGCGAAGAAGTTCAGGATGGAATCGCCTTCCGCGTCTCCCTTGGCATCAAGGGTGACGGTAAGGGTTTTCCCGTCGTTCTGTCCATTGTCATAGAAAATGGACTCGCTTGCGATGATATCTACGGACTCCACAGCTGCCGCCACTTCCGTGGACAGCAGTTTGGTCCGCAGATAGAGTACACTGGAAACATCGGAGAAGACGACAGAGGTGTAGTCTGGCAGGTTCTCCGCCGATGCCAGGTATTTGATATTGCCCGTAGAACCGTCGGAAGGCTGTGTCTGGGACGAATAGTTGAGGGATGGGTTCACCACCTCAACGTCGTATGACGCGGCCACGATGGCGGTACCCATGAAGGTGCCCGTCTTGGAGCCCACACTAGCCGGATCCAGGGTGAAATCCTGGTACAGGCTGTGGTCGGCGTGGTCGTACACGCGAATCTGGTCGCCCTCGGCCCAGGTCAGGGTGAGGATAGTATGGCCCTGGCCGTCGGTGTCCGGGGTGAAGGTTACTTTGGTAAGGGCCTCGGAAAGGGTGGCCGAAATGGAGATGACCGGGGCCCCGGCCTCCTTTTCCTGCTCTTTATTGCAGGAAAGGAGGCTGAGTGCCAGGATGGTCATCAGAATGAAAAATGTCTTTTTCATTACTTGGTTTCCGATATGTTCGGTTACTCCAATATCAAATTGCTGTTTTTCAGAGTTTAAGCTCTCCTGAAGGATAGGTTACTTCAGCAGAGGAAGGGGACCGGAGAAATCCCAGACATCGCTAGACCAGCCGAGGCCGCCGCTGGCTTTTGCCGTGGAGGCGAGGGTGGAGAGCCTGTTCGTCGAGCTGTGCTTGCCGTGATAAGGGAAGATAGGATAGTTTCCTCCGCTCAAATTTGCGGTAGTACTTGCCGCTTCCACTCCGGTAGATTTGTCCTTGACGATAAGATAAGTAGAAGTGCTACTTCCATCTACATCTGCATGGTCATAATCATCCAAGAGTTCAAAAGTGTAGCCAGAAACATTACCCCAGAAAGCTGTAAGTTCCATGTCTGGATTACGGAAGTTATTGGCGATACGAGTTGAGGAGGGATAAGCAACACCGATAACGGCACCGGAACTCCAGTTGCCACTACCTACACTCCCGGCTGTCACAGTTGAATTCCACGCGGCACAATCCTCGATGGTAGCACCAGCATTCATGTAACCAACCAGTCCGCCCTGGGCAAAGGATCCAGCAGTCAATGAACCAGTAGCATAGCATCTGGCGATTGTCACAATGCCGGAATTGATTTGTCCGATAAGGCCGCCCTTACGCTGATTACCACCAGTGAGGTTGCCAGTTTCGTAACAGTCATTAATGATGACGGTGCCAGAAGCATCTGCTGCGATATGCCCGATAAAACCGCCGCTCTGAGAACTACTGGATGTAACATTACCAGTTGACCAACATTTGGAGATAGTAGCTGTCTTACTTGCGACTGGATTAATCGAGCCTGCAAACCCGCCATCATAGCTACTATTTACCGAAACAGTACCATGAGCACTGCACTTCGTTAATGTAACTGTTTGCGTAACTTCACCAACGAAGCCGCCAAAATCACATCCGTTACCAGTTCCTGATGTGCTACCGACTTTGGTAACCATCGTGGAGGCGGAACACCCTGTCATGGTTCCATTCTCTGCAACGCCAACAAAGCCACCTGTTTTCTGAGTACCGGAAATTGTTCCGGCCGATGTACAATATTCTATAACGCTATTTTGGAGCGCATATCCTACAAAACCACCAATTCGTGACCCGGTAATCGAAGATGCAGAAACAGTAGCATCGGAATAACGTATTGCTCCGGTATTGTACCCGGCAAAACCGCCGAGATTTATATCGCCAGTTCCAACAGTATTACCCGCAATGATTGAAATTTCTGCTGAACTGCGAGTATCGTCATCGTTTTTGGTTATAGTTCCATAACAAACGCCAACATAACCGCCAGAATTGTATACTTTTCCGGAAGTGGGGGCTGAAAGGTTAAGAGTAGATGAGACTACTGAGCATCCCTTTATTGTAACTTTCGTTTGAAGCTGACCAACAAAACCACCTGCCCGGAAGTCATTGTTAGATACAGAACACATTACTGTTGCTCCATGGACTTGGCAGTCGGAAATGACAGAATTATAGTTTCCGGTAGAGCCTATCATTCCTCCACAAAACCTTGCTGACGATGTAACTGTACCACCAATGTATGTGCAGCCCGATATATTGACCTTAGCATCGGCGAAACCAACTAAACCAGCAACAACTCCTGCTCCTGTGACGTCTGTGTCGGAAACGGTACAATCAGTGATAGTTGCAGTTACAGCATCTGCAGAGGTGCCATTGTTGATACACCCGATTAATCCGCCGACATTAGCATTTGAATTATTTACACTTCCGTTGCTGACAATTACGTTAGTAACACTGTGGCCCGACCCTTGGATATATTCAGCAAGGATACCTCTTGTGGTAACACTGCAGCTGTCAAAGGTAAGGTCATACACCGACCCTTTGAGAACATAAAACATGGCCTTGCCAAGATTACTGATGGTTTTGTTGTTGCCATCAAAATCCACAACCTGAGTGTAATCAGAAATGTTCTCATTGACAGGAGAATAACTTCCCGTCATGCCCGTCATGTCCACATCGTCTATCATTTTGAAGTAGGTCACATTGCCCGGAACTGCAAGGCTATGAATAGCGTTCATCTGGTACTTGTACTTTTTCTTCGTTAGGGGTTATGATTAAAGCACAGTTTTGGCTTCCGGAGATTGGGGATTGTGCTTTAGTGGTAAATAGGGCAGAACTGAGTTGTTTACTGCTGGCGGTTAAATGGCTGGTTATCAGGGAATTGCTGTATAGTCCTCGTTCGTTTTTTGAACGAGGATTATATGTGAATGTATTGATTATTAGAGAATTAGCTGCCAGAAGTGCGGTTGGTGTGGGGGAGTGGGGCGAATACAGCCGCCGTGCGCAACCAGGCACGGCGGCGTCTGGTGATTACAGGCACCAGCAGCCCACGCAACCAGGTGGGCCGCTTACAGGACGGCCGGCCCCCGGCCCCCGTGAAAGGGCCCAGGGGCCGCCCGCCTGTTGCCAACCCCGAATGGAAAAGTACAGCTCCCCGGCCCTGCTCGCTACAGCTCGCAGCGCTCCCGCTGTAATAAATATCCCCTAAACGCTTCCGAAGGTCCAGCACGTGTACCCTCCATGCAGAAATGCAGGGAAAATATGTCCACTTGCTAGCCCCCCGGGGCAGGAAAACGGCCTGAATCCTGCCCATAGCCCGGAAAATCGGTGGTCGGGGCAGGAAATGCCGGGAAACCATGCTCGAAGGTCTGGCGGTGGCGCCCAATCGCTGCTAAAGGCTGGCGGCTAAACTGCTGGGTGTCAGGTACTTCCTTAACAATCGTCGTTCAAAAAACGAACGAGGACTATAGCGCAATGCGCTCAGTATCAGCATTTTAGCCGCCACCGCACCACAGCCATCCTGCCACCACCTACCACCCACCAACAAACCGGCAAAAACAATTCCCTGCCACAAAGTTTGTCATTGTGTACAAATATTATTATATTTGAAACTTGATAATTGTGCTTGAAGTCAAATAGTTAGACATTAACCACATCCTGGGGGAAAACTACCGCAGGGCAAAAACACAGAAATAACTCAAATCTAACCATTATAAAACAGTATGAGAAAAACTAAAAACAAATTCTACGAGGCTCCGCAGGCGGAGTGCGTAGAGATCCAAATTGAGCAGTGCATTGCTACAAGCGATGTTAATGCTGGAGGCGGTCTTGGTAACCTTGATCCCAACGACCTTCTTAACGATTTCGGAAGCAGCAACCCTGTCATTGCTCTTGACGATCCTTTTATGGGCTTTTAATTGAGGAGGAAACAGTTATGAAAAAGTATTTTATTGTTGCTTTGGCATCTGTTGCCGCTCTGGCTCTGGCTTCCTGCGTAAAGGAAAGCTCTTCCAACATGAATGAGGAGAAGACCCCCATCGACTCCCAGGAACTCATCACCATCAACGCCCGCATTCCCGAAGGCGGTTTCACCAAAGTAGACCTTGCAGAAGCAGCCTACGCTGGTGCTATCAACCTCACCTGGCACGAAGGTGACAAGATTATCGTCACCGATGCCGATGATGAAACCAACACTCAGGAATTCACCCTCACCGGCGGTGCAGGCACTACAGAAGGCACATTTACCGGCAAGGTTGTTACTGCCGATACTTACATCATCGTCTATGATTCCATTGGCGACGAGTTCGAATTCAGCGAGCAAACTCAGGCCGCAGATGCCTCAACTGACCACCTGAAGTACAAGGCAGTCCTTACTGGCGTTAACGACTATACGGACTTTGAATTCTCCGACACTTGGGCAGCTTCTGCCGGCGGCACCTTCACTTCCTCTTCCGTCCTTCGCGTAAGGGCTAACCTTGGCAATCTTGATCCCGCCGATGTAAACGCCGTCATCCTCAAGGCCGATGACAACATTTTTGCTGGCGGCAAAGAACTTAAGATAAACATTGCCACTCCAGGTGAAGATACTGGTGAAATGGACTTTATCACTGTATATGCCACCCTGCCCGAAGGCGACCAGGCTATCACAGCCGGAACCTATCTTGTCGCCCAGTTCCAGATGTCCGATAAGGCATACGACAAGTACACTGTTTTCCGTGAGCTTGGCGCAGGCACTATCACTGGCGGTAAGGTTAACAGTTTCAACATCGACTGCGGAGAAAACTTTACCAAGTTCGCCAACAAGTCTAGCGATGAAATTGGTACCGCCGCCAATCCTTACCTCGTTGGCGACCAGCACCAGATGGCCGAAATGTACTACGAGATGAAGGATGGTGCAACCGTATACTTCGTTCTTGTTGACGATATTGACATGACCGGTGTGGACTGGATTCCGCTGAACTATAGTGGCTCATATACCAAGGCAATCAACTTCGATGGCAAGGGTTATTGGGTTTCCAATCTTACGGTAGATACCAACGCTCCGGAGCGTGAAGATCCTGAAGATCCCACTTCTGAGATTAACAAAGATCATGGCTATCCCAGCTTTGCCGGTGTAGCTAACGGTACTTACAAAGACGTAACTTTTGACAAGGCTTCCATTATCGGCGGCAGCAACAATACAGGCGTTTTCGCCGGTTATATTGGAACTACCGATATTTCAGCCACGTGCACTGGCATTACCATTAGCAATTCTACACTTACCGCTACGGCTACTGCGAAAACAAGATGTGCCGGTCTCTTCGGTGGTAAGATTGCTAATGACGATTGTGTGGTTACAGATTGTCACGTAGTGGGTACTAACAGCATTGAGCAGACGACAACTGAATTTAATGGTTGCAGCGTTGGTGGCTTTGTTGGCGAAGTTCCCAATGCCGCTACTATTACCGGTTGCACCGCTAAGGCTGATATAACCAACGCCGGCAGCTACTATACAGGTGGCTTTATCGGCCAGATTGGAGCTACTGTCCCCGTAAGGATTTCCCACTGCGCATTCCTTGGCGGTACCATAACCGCAGGGAGAAACGCAGCAGCTAATTCTCCGGTTGGTGGCTTTATCGGCCGTATTGCAAATAATGCAGCAGAAACGGCTGTCGAAATTACAGGTTGCTATGTGGATGGTGCCGTTATTAGCGCAACTCAATCTGGACGAGTAGGAGGCTTCGTTGGAGAATTTGGTAGATATAACCGCATCATTTCCAGTAATGTGAAGAATACCACCGTTGATGCAGCACAGCATTTGGCAGGCTTCGGCGGCTGTTTCTATGGAATTGCAGAGGAATGCTATGTTGAATCAACAGTTAGCGTCAATGCCAGAAGTACCAATAATGGTGGATTCGGGGGTTATTTCGAAAATGCATCAGCTACCAACTGCTATTCTTCAGCTACTGTTAACGGCAATGCCAATGCAAATACCGGTGGTTTTATCGGTAATCTTCGTGGTAACTCTTACGTAAGTTATTGCTATGAAAATGGCGTTGTCAACGGCACTGGTGATGCTAAGGGTGCATTCGCCGGCCTTATCTCCGTAAAGCCCGCTTCTGTCACAAAGAATATCGCATGGAACAGTGATCTTTCGTTCATTGGTACTGATTCTGCCGAATCTGGTGATGTGATTGTGGACAACTACTGCGGCACCTCCGGCACCATCTCCAGCCAGGCCCAGACCCTCGGCTGGGACGATACCGTTTGGGATCTGACCGGCTCTGTGCCCGTACTCAAGTAAGCTAATTGACGTATTGAAATGAAGAAGCTTTTTTCCCTGGCGGTAACCGCTTTGCTATTGGGTTCAATGTCTTTAGGGGCACAGCCCACGGGTGCCTGCCCTGTAATTCCGCAGGTGGCAAGGTATGTTTCCGCCGGGGAGGGAAGCTTTAATCTTTCTCCCGGCAGCACGTATTCGCTAAAGCTGTCCGGCCTCAAAGAGGACGCATCGGCCTTCAAGGCATATATCGAGAACTGCGACCTGGCCTTGACACCTGGCAAAAAAGCTGTTGTGCGCTTTATCATCGGCCCGTCGGCCCTCAAAAGCAATTTGCCGGAAGGTGCATACAAGCTGGAAGTTGGCAAAAAGGGCATCGACATTCGCTCGGCCTCATACGAAGGCGCATTTTATGCCGTCCAGTCCCTTATCCAGTTGCAGCAGCACGGGGCCATCCCTTACTGCCGCATAGAGGACTATCCCCGCTACGGATACCGTGGCCTTATGTTCGATGTGGTGCGGCATTTCCGCAGCAAGGAAGCGGTGCTTAAGCAGCTGGACGCCATGGCGCTCCTGAAGCTTAATGTGATGCATTTCCATATTACGGACAACGAGGCCTGGCGCATCAAGCTGGACTGCGCTCCGGAGATGGCCATAGAAGATTTCTACACCAAGGACGATATCCGTGAAATCATTGCCTACGCTGCGGCAAGGCATATAGACGTTGTGCCGGAAATAGAGATTCCCGGTCATAACAGAGCTCTTCTGAAGGTTCACCCGGAGTTTTACTGCAGCGGTGACCACGTTGTGGATAACGTATTCTGCATCGGCAAAGAAGAACCGTTTGAATTCTTCTTCCGCGTGCTGGAAGAGGTTATGGAACTGTTCCCTTCGCAGTTTATGCACATAGGTGGCGATGAGGCCGATAAAGACAATTGGAAGCTTTGCCCCCTGTGCAGGGAAAGAATCCAAAAAGAAGGACTTAAAGACGAATTTGAACTGCAGAGTTATTGCATAGGTCGCGTGGACCAGTTTGTATCGGCCCATGGAAAGAGGATGATAGGATGGGACGAGATACAGGAAGGCGGCCTTTCACCCAATGCTACCGTCATGTCGTGGAGGGGTACCAGCGGCGGCCTCAAGGCCATTGGCATGGGACATGACGTGATTATGACCCCCAACACTTACCTTTACCTGGATTATGGCCAGGATGCGCCGTGGAAAGAACCGGCGGCGTTCAACTACTACCTGCCCCTCAAGACCGTATATGAGTACGAACCGGAGGATGGAATAGACGCTCCGGAGCATCTTCTGGGCGTGCAGGGCAACCTTTGGACAGAACTGGTGGTTACCGACAACCACTTTGAATATATGCTTTATCCCCGCGCCTTCGCAGTTGCAGAGGTTGGCTGGTCGCCAAAGGGGAGCAAGGATTTTGACACCTTCCGTGAAAAGGCCCGCTTCCTGTGCGGAGTTTTGCGCTCGAAAGGCTATACATGCTTTGACCTGGACACAGAATACGGCGACAGGCCGGAGTCTTTAAATAAGATTCCCCGCATTACCCAGAACGCCAAGGCCGTTATGTACATTGGCAGCAACGACAAAACCGGTCGTGAAACGCCCGCCCTGGTGGACGGCTACCTTGGCGGCTGGGCAATGAAAGGAAAGACCAGGTGGGTAACCGCCAACACCCGTGCGGTAACGATAGACGTGGATTTGGGCGAGGTTATGGACATACATTACGTGGGGGCCGAATTCGTGGACTACAAGCTTAGGAGATTCCAGGCACCGCCGGATACGGAATTCTTCGTATCGGTAGATGGGAAGAACTACGAGCCTCTTCCTATAGGCCAAATCAAACTTTCTCCGGATAGGCAAGGATATGCAATCCTCATCGCCGGAGGCACGGTGAACGTGCAGGCACGCTATGTCCGGCTTAAATACAATACCGGAAAAGTGAGGGTGCGCGCCTTCATCAGTGAATTGATAGTGAACTAGATAATACGATATATGGGATTCGCGAACTTCTTTAAGATATCGGCCCCTGCAGCCAAGATGGTTGCGGCCGATAAAGTGGACAAAACCTACAAACGTCTGAGGATGCAGGCTTTCTTGTCGGCCACTTTGGGCTACGCGCTCTATTACGTGTGCCGCCTGTCCATGGGCGTGATGAAGCAGCCGCTCATCGATGCCGGCCTCCTCACGGCCACTCAGCTGGGTGTCATTGGCGCCTGCCTGTACTGGTCGTACGCCGTGTGCAAATTCATAAGCGGTTTCCTTGCCGACGGTTCCAACATCAAGCGTTTCATGGCTATGGGCCTTACCGTTTCGGTGCTTATGAATTTCATTATGGGCATACTTGGCGTGAGCGCGCTGAACGGCGGAATGGCCAACACAACCCTGTTCATACTGTTTGCAATTTGCTGGGCCATTAACGGCGGTGCCCAATCCATGGGCGCTCCGCCGGCAATTATCTCCCTGTCCCGCTGGTTCCCGCTCAAGATACGCGGTACGTTCTATGGCTTCTTCAGCAGCGCGCACAACATTGGCGAGGGCCTTTCGTTCGTGTTCGTGGGTATGCTGGTGGCCAGTTTTGGCTGGAAGTGGGGTTTCTTCGGAGCAGCCCTGGCAGGCATTCTTGGCATACTGATAATCCTCCTTTTCCTGCACGATTCCCCCGAATCAAAGGGCCTTCCGCCCATCGAAGTCCTCGCTGGCGAGGCCGAGGAAAAAGAACAGCTTACCCCCGACCAGAAACGTGCCCAGACCAAGCGCATGCAGGCTGCGGTTATCCGCAACCCCGGCGTATGGCTTCTTGCCGGCGCCAGTGCCTTCATGTATATAAGCCGATATGCTATCAACGAATGGGGAACCATGTTCCTGCAGGAGGTTAAAGGCTATGACCTTGCCAGCGCCGCCGCCATCATCGGCATCAACCCCATTTTTGGTATCATCGGCACAGTTCTCTCCGGCTGGATCTCAGACTTCATGTTCCGCGGCGACCGCAGGTACCCGGCCCTCACTGCAGGTATTCTGGAAGCAATTGCACTGGCACTGTTCCTGTTTGGCGGACCTTCCAAGTGGCTCAACATCCTTGCGATGGTGCTGTTTGGCATAGCTATCGGCGTACTTATCTGCTTCGTCGGCGGCCTTATGGCCATTGACCTCGTGCCCAGGCAGGCAACCGGTGCAGCCCTTGGTATTATGGGTATGGCTTCTTATGCCGCGGCTGGTCTGCAGAACGTCATTACCGGCGTTCTTCTGGACAAGAACATCGTCGACGGTATTCACGACTACACATATGTGAGCATATTCTGGCTCGGATCGGCCATTATCGCTTTCATACTTCCTCTTTTCAACTGGAACCGCAAACAGCAGGTAATTGAATAGTATTATGAGAAGATTTACTTCCATTATTGCGGCGCTTGCCCTGGCCCTCCCCGTTTTTGCACAGGTAGGTGATGGCTGGACAGAGAAAATCGTGGCGCCCGGTATCAAGTATTTTTCTTTCTCGGGCGTCGAACCCGTTTCCGGATCGCCCCAGGAGATTTTTGTGTTAGACTGGGATATGTCCAATCCGGCCTATGCCCTGCGCTACACCTGGACGGATAAAGAGACCATAACTTCCACTGTGCATCGCCGCGAGAATGCCGTGGCGTCGCTGAATGCGGCCTACGAGCCCATCTCTACCGTGGTGAAGGTTGGCGGTTTCTATCATTCCTGCATGCCCAGGGACACCGTGATGGAAACTCCGGTTCCCAACTGGAAGAGCGAGGCTGCAATCTACACGGATGCCACCGGCCGGAAGGTTAAGATAGCCTTTGACGGCAAGGGCAAGTCAATCGAAGAGCAGAGGGCATTCTATGCCGAATCGCCCTGGGAGAATATTTATACCAGCGCGCCGATGCTGATTGACGACTTCGAGCCTGTTGGTGCCTTCTTTATGGACAGCACCCTCACGGCCGAGCAAATCCTGGCATACAATTACGAAGACCCTGTACGTCACCAGGGTGTGCGTCATCCGCGCACGGCCGTTGCCATAACCGGGGACGGGCACTTTTTGATGGTGGCCGTTGACGGCAGGCGCAAAGGCTTGAGCGAGGGAATGTCGGCCCGTGAACTTACCCGCTTCCTGGAAAGGAATTTCCATCCGCAGTATGCCCTGAACATGGATGGCGGCGGTTCAACCACATTGTGCGTCCGCGGAGAAGGAGACCCTGTGACAAACGTGGTGAATTACCCCACAGGCAACAAAAAGCACGATCACGCCGGCGAGCGCAAACTGTTCTCCCATTTCTGCATCGTAGAGGTACCCCAGACTCCCTCGGCCGATGAAATCCGCGCGCAGGTGCGGGCCGACTGGAACAAGTCCTCCGGCCTTGACAGGGTGCTGGACTGGGGACCTAAGGCTTCCACGCCTGCCCCCAAGGGCTATGAGGCAACATACATCAGCCATTACGGCCGCCACGGCTCCCGCTATGCATATACTGCCAAAGCCTACACTGTGCTTCTGGATATGCTGCGCGAGGGAGATTCCGCTCAGAATTTGACGCCTTTTGGCTCCGATCTTCTGGCGCAACTTGAGCCTTTCTGGGCCAAGGCGCAGTACCGCGTGGGCGACCTTACCGAACTTGGCTGGCAGCAGCACGCACAGATAGCTGGCACTATGGTGAAGTCTTTCCCCAAGGCTTTTGCTAAGGGCAGTAGGGTGGACGCCGCATCATCGGCTTCCGTCAGAGCCATTATGAGCATGACCTCCTGCGTATCGGCCCTGTCCAGACTGGCCCCCAAGGCCGATATTTACGCCCACCAGGGCAAGATGGACATCCAGGCCACCAGGCCCAATGAGAAGAACAATCCTTTTGTATATAAAGGCCCAGAGACCGTTTTTCCGTACGGCGAAACTTCTACGCAGTTCTTCCAGAGGCGTTTCCCGCAGTATCCTGAGGTGCTTGCACGCTTGTTTAAGGATCCTGTCAAGGCCCTTGGCGAGAGGAATCCCTACAACGTATTCTTTAATATGTATATGTTCGTGGGCGGCATGAACAGCCTGCCGGAGGATATGAAGCTGGATGTAAGCGGCATTTTCACCCCGGAAGAATACGCCACCCTCTGGGAAATTGACAACTATGAGCGTTTCCGCGAATACCTGCCCTACAGGGTTCCCTGCTCGTCAATCGTGGACGACATTGTAATGAAGGCCGATGAACGACTGGCTTCAGGCGAAAAAGGTGCCGACCTCCGCTTTGGCCACGACCATATTGTGATGTCCCTTCTTATGATTATGGACATTGACGGTTTCAGCAGGTATCCCTCCTGTCCGGACGACCTGATTGAGGTTTTCCAGACATATCGTTCGCCCATGGCAACCAATATCCAGTTTGTGTTCTACACCTCCAAAAAGGGCCAGGAGCCCCTTGTAAAGGTGCTTCACAACGGGGAAGAGGTGCGCCTGGGCTTCCTACAGCCCTACTCCGGACCTTATTATAAATGGTCCGACGTAAGGGAATACCTGGAAGGTCGTGTAGCGGTGTTTGTAGATAAAAATTAAATTTTTTAAAAATTTTTGCCAAAAAATTTGTCAGGTAAAAAATAATTACTACCTTTGCAGTCCCGTTTGAAAGACAACGGGATTTTTTGCCCCCTTGAGGGGCGCGCAAATGATCTTTGACAATACTGAGAGAATAGATTAGAGGTAAAGCAAAAGATAGAGTTAGTCTGATAAAGAAGTTATCAAAACGGAATTTTCGGACTACAATTTCAATAGGCAAGAGCAAATATCGTTAAGATATGATTCACAGTGCGGAAGCGCCG
>JAGCWB010000174.1 GCA_017962065.1 Bacteroidales bacterium | reverse complement strand
GTGAATGATGTGCTGGACAATACGCCGTATGTAGAGAATTATGTGGTGGTGGTGCAGGACAGTGATGCGGGTACGGACGATGTGGTTGTGAAGCTGGGGCTTAAGTACCAGCCGGATTTTGATGCTGTGAAGGACCTGAAGGACCGTTTCCGTTCGCGTATACGCGTGGCGCCCAAGGTTGAAATACTTCCTGTTCCGGAGGTTGCGGCTATCAATTTTCCCGCAAAGAGCCGCAAGCCGGTGAAGTTCATAGATAAACGCGCAAAGCATGTTTGACGATATACGTCCATACCTGGATTCGGAAATCCCTGCAGCGATGCAGCGGATAGTGTCCGATAAATACTTCCCGCTGGTGTGCGATTTCCTGTTTCCGGGCAAGCCGGTGCAGGGGATTGCCGCCACAATGGGTAGTTGTCGCACGGCCGAAGAGTTCCAGCGCAGGATAATGTACGACACCATTTATGCCATTGTGCATAAAACCACCGACGGGCTTACTGTTTCCGGAATGGAAAGGCTGGCTCCTGACAAGAACTATCTATTTGTATCCAATCACAGGGACATAATGCTGGATGCGGCTTTTCTGCAGGTCCTTCTGCTGGATGCTGGCCGAAGAACGTCTGAGATCACCTTCGGGGCCAATTTGATGCAGGGCCAGTTGGTGATTGACGTTGGCCGAAGCAATAAGATGTTCCGCATAGAAAGGCCCACTACGGTTACGTCGGCGCGCGAATTTCTGGAAAAGAGCAAATATGTTTCGGAGTATATCCGCTACGCCATTACTCAAAAAGGGGAGAGCGTATGGATTGCCCAGCGTAACGGCCGCACCAAAGACGGCGACGACACTACGGATCAGGGCATTATCAAGATGTTCGGCCTAAGCGGCGGCAGCGATAAGGTGGAAGCTCTGGCGGAACTTAATATCTGTCCGCTTTCAATTTCCTACGAATGGGAACCGTGCGACGAACTAAAAGCGCTGGAGTTGTTTGCCCGCAGTTCCGGCATACCTTATATTAAAAAGCCGGGCGAAGACCTAAACAGCATACTTACGGGCATACAACAGCCCAAGGGCCGGGTGCATCTTAGCGTGTGCCAGCCCATCGGCAAAAAGGACCTCGAGCCCCTCAGAGGCCTTCCCTCGGCCTCTTTCAATAAGGAAGTTGCCGCTCTTATCGACAGCCGCATAAGGCCCGCATATCGGCTTTATCCCAATAACTATATTGCGGCCGATTTCATTACGGGTAAGCGCAGACATTCCTACACTAATAAGGAGCGTGATGCCTTCCTTTCCCACGTTGATGGCATTGTGAAAGACTATCCGGAAGAGCTCCGCCAGATTCTTGTCAGTATTTACGCAAATCCGGTGCTCAAGTCCTTGTAATTTTTGGGCCGATTTATTACCTTTGCGCTTTCAAATACTAAAGCCTCATGGTCCAGGTCTAT
Source organism: Bacteroidales bacterium (assembly GCA_017962065.1). Classification (GTDB taxonomy): domain Bacteria; phylum Bacteroidota; class Bacteroidia; order Bacteroidales; family UBA932; genus Cryptobacteroides. The sequence continues at coordinate 5,999 of JAGCWB010000174.1, read as the reverse complement.
TGTAAGAACACCAAAGAGTCCAAGCGTTTTCCGGAAGGCACGTCCCTCCTGCAGATGCTGGAAGAATTTGACTGTCACCGTCCCTATCCCATTGTTTCGGCCAAGGTGAACAATGTCTCCCAGGGACTCAAATTCAAGGTTTATCAAAATAAGGACATCGAATTCATAGATGTCCGCGAATCGAGCGGCATGAGGGTTTACTGCCGCTCGCTTTATTTTTTGGTGTACAAGGCCGCTGTGGATGTGTTCCCGGGATGTCGCCTCTATATTGAGCATCCGCTTTCCCACGGCTATTTCTGCCATCTCAGGAAGGCCGATGATTCGCCCATTACGGAGGCCGACGTAGAACTTCTGAAAGCAAAGATGACGGAGCTGGTGGAAAAGGACATGCCCTTCCACCGCTACGACGTACAGACAGACAGGGCCATCAAGGAATTTCGCAAGGCCGGTTTCATGGACAAGGTTAAACTTCTGGAAACCAGCGGCGAGGCATATACGGACTATTATACGCTTGGCGATACCACGGACTATTTTTACGGCAAGCTTGTGCCTTCTACCGGCTACCTTAAGGTGTGGGGCCTTAAAGCATATCATGACGGCTTTGTCCTCCAGGTCCCTTCGCACGAAGATCCGTCCCGCGTTGCTCCTTTTGTGGACCAGCCCAGAACCTTCGAGATGTTCATGGAAGCCCTTCGCTGGAACATTATCATGGGTCTCTCTACGGTTGGCGATGTTAACGAAGCCATCCTGGCCGGCCATGCAAGCGAACTTATCCAGATAGCAGAAGCTCTTCAGGAGAAAAAAATAGTAAAGATAGCCGAGGAAGTGGACCGCAGGAACCGCTGTGAGAATCCTCTTAAGCTTGTTCTCATAACCGGCCCCTCTTCTTCCGGTAAAACAACGTTTTGCAAACGTCTGTCCATTCAGCTCAAAGCCTGCGGCTTAAAACCGGTGTCATTGAGCACGGACGACTATTTTGTAAACAGGGCCGATACTCCCAAATTCCCGGACGGCAGCTACGATTTTGACAATTTCGAAACCGTGGACCATGCCCTGATGGACAGGGATATCATGAGCCTGATCGGCGGGGAAGAGGTGGATGTGCCCGAATACAACTTCGTCACGGGCATGAGGGAATACAACGGAAAAAAACTCAAACTGGAAGAAGGCAGCATACTTCTCATCGAAGGTATCCATGCCCTGAATCCTCAGTTGACGGCCGATATTCCGGAAAGTGCAAAGTTCAAGATTTTCATCAACACCCTTACCGGCACCCTTCTGGATGACCATAACATGATTCCCACCAGCGACAACCGCCTCCTGAGGCGAATTGTGCGCGACTACAACAAAGGCGCTTTCACCGCCAGGGAATCAATCTCCAACTGGCAGAACGTTTTGGATGCGGAGCAAAAGTGGATTTATCCCTTCCAGGAATCGGCCGATGTAATGTTCAACAGTGCTTATCTCATTGAGTTTGCCGTGCTTAAAAACCACGCCGAGCCCATCCTGAGGAGCGTACCGCAGAACTGCCCCGAATACGCCGAGTCTCACCGCCTGCTTAAGTTCATTCATTACTTTACCCCTGTGCCGGACAAAGAAATTCCCGCAACTTCACTGCTGCGGGAATTCATCGGAGGATAAAGTTTCGCTTCCTGATTCTCAAGGTAGCTCACCACATCGGCCACCGTATCAAACTTGGCCAGCGCCTGGTCCGGTATTACTATGCCGTACTGGTCTTCTATGCGCATGAGAAGCTGAAGGATGTCAAGGGAATCGGCCCCGAGGTCTTTCATGATCCGGGATTCAAGGGTAATTTTGGAAGGGTCCAGCCTTAACTGCTTTGCAAGGATGGCTTGTACTTTTTCAAACATATGTCAGTCTTCGTAATGTTCGTATTTTGATATTTCGGCCTCAATTTTGTCCGATAGTTTGCTTACTTCCATTTTGTAGGCCTGTTCAATGCATTTTTCTACGGCTACTGCTTTTGACGAGCCGTGGCCTTTTACGACCACTTTGGAGGTGCCAAGGAGTACGCTGCCGCCGTAGTTCTGGTAGTTCATGAACTCTTTTTCTTCCATGAACATGCGTTTCATCAAAAGGGCGCCAAGCTTGTACAGGGTGCGGCTATAGATGTCTTTCTTGAGCTTTTTAAGCAGCTCCAGGGCTGTTCCTTCCGTAGTCTTTACAAGCACGTTGCCGCTGAAGCCATCGGCTACGACCACGTTATAATTGCCGGACAGTAGGTCGCGGCTTTCCATGTTGCCTACAAAGTTGACGGACGGTGTTTCCTCCAGCAGCTTGTAGGTTTCCTGGCGCATTGTGTCGCCTTTTTCGGCCTCTTTTCCTACATTCAGAAGGGCTACGCGCGGACTTTTTACACCGTACACATTCTCCATGTAAAGGGAGGCCATAATGGCGAACTGCCTCAGGTGGGCCGATGTCACTTCCACGTTTGCACCGCTGTCGCAAATGCCTACAAGACCGCCGTCCATGGTGGGAAGGATAGGGCAGAAGGCCGGACGGATTACTCCTGGAATGCGGCCCAGGCGTACCAGGGCGCCGGTTACAAGGGCGCCAGTGGAGCCGGTGGACACCATGGCGGCAATGTCGTCGCGGTCCCTCAGAAGAATAATGCCGTTCATCATGGACGAGTTGCGTTTAAGGCGCACCACGTCCGTGGGCTTTTCGTCGCAGCCTATGACTTCCGGAGCGTGAACTATTTCCAGTCGGTCCTTGTCGTAGGTTTTATCGGCTAGCATGGCCTGGAGTATAGCCTCGTCGCCTGTGAGAATCACGTAAAGATCCGGATTCTTTTTAAGGGCGGCAATGGCGCCTTCTACGGGAGCCTGGGGGCAGTGGTCACCACCGAAGCAGTCTACTAATATCTTGATCATAGCGGTTTAACGTATGCTCTGTAACGCTTGGGAATCTCACGCTTGAAACGCTTCCACTGGTTCTGGATGGCGTAATTGTCTTCAAGATTGACGCAAGTGTCGGCGTATTTGAGAGTGGGGGATCCCTGCAGCATTTTCATTATGGCAAGGGAAAGGGCCGATGATACTCCGCGGTTCAGGTACTCGGGATCCACGCCCACTATGCACATGTCCAGGCTTTCAGGCTTGCGGATGCACTTGAGGAAGCGCCAGATGACTCCGGGAGTAAGGTGACCACGAGTGCCCCTGAAAGCCCTGCTGAGGGAGGGGATTGACAGGCCGAAACATACCGGCTTGTTATTCTCGTCCAGTATGATGGCCGAATACTTGGGGCTTATCACCAGACCGAAGTTGTCCAGCATAAGTTTGCGCATGCCGTCTGTGAACGGAACCGTGCCATACAGGCCCTCGTAGGACTTGTCGATGAGGTCAAAGATTCCATCGGCATACTTTTTAAGGAAGTCGGAACCGTTCTTTGACTCGCCGAAGTGGAGTTTGTAGCGCTTGAAGATGAAACTTACAAGTTGCTCCATGTCATGCAGGGTTTCCTCCGATTCCGGACCGTAAAGGAACGATCCGGTGTAGTCCACCTCTTTCTTATAGCCAAGCGCCTCTATGTGCTTCTGGTAGTACGGATGATTGTAGGTGGTCACAAAGTTACCGGGAGTTGTAAAGCCCTCTATCAGAAGGCCTTCCTTCTCAAGATCCGAATAGCCTATAGGTCCATGGATGGTGTCCATGCCCATGCTGCGGGCCCAGTCTTCGGCCTCTTTGAAGAGAGCCTGGAAAACCTGGGCGTCGTCTATGGCTTCTATGCGGGTGAAGCGGGCGCGCTTTTCTCCGTTCTTGGCATTGGCGTCCTTCTGGATTATTCCCTGGATGCGGCCCACCGGCTTGCCATCTTTATAGGCAAGGAAGAATTCGCTGTCGCAGGAAGTGTTGTACACGTAATCCTTGCGGAAGATTTTCTTCTCGTCCATCCACATGGGCGGTACATAGTAGGGATTACCCTCGTACAAATCCAGGGCAAGGTTCAGGAACTCCTTCTGCTGCTTTTTTGTGCGTACTTTTTCTACGGTTACCATATTAACGGTGAATTGCATGGAAGCAAACACCTACACCGTTGGGGCCGCTGTGGCTGCCGGCAGTGGGGTTGCATTCCACATAAGTGATATTGAGGTCCTGGCCAAGGCGCTCCTTTAGCATATCGCCAACCTGATGGGCAAATTCAGGAGCATCGGTATGGCCGATAAAGACGCCGTTTTCCTTAACGTCCAGGCCCAGGTCCATAACCTTGTTAACCAGGTTAAGCATGGCTTTCATGCGGCCTTTTTCAGTGCCGTATGATACCATCTTGCCTTCCGGAGACATATAGATGATAGGACGCAGGCCGATCAGGGTGCCCATAGTGGCAGCAAGGCCGCTCACGCGGCCGCTGCGACGGAAGAACTTGAGGTCATCGGCAAAGAAGTACATGGCCCAGTGGTCCACGTCCTCCTTAGCCCATGCAAGGATTTCATCCAGGGTCTTGCCTGCCAGGAACATGTCGCCGGCCTTGCACACGATAGGGTAGCAGATGGTGGTGATGCCCTTGCAGTCAATTTCCTCGAAGCGGACACCGGGGTATTTGGCCTTTAGTTCGACTACAGCCTGGTCCATGGCGTCGAAGGTGGCGGTCATAGCGCGGGAGAAATGCACATAAAGGATGTCGTTTCCAAGGGCGAAGTCCGGTTCGAATATCTCTATATACCGTTCTTTGGAAATGGCGCTTGTAGTGGGCAGAACGCCGCTGCGCAGCATATCGTAGAAGCCGTGGCAGTCGAAAGTCTCGAAATCCTCGTAGGGATGGATGGTTTTTGCATCCACGCTGTAGGGCATGGAAATGTAACCTGAATAACCGTGTTCTTTGGCAACTTTAGGGGTTACGTCGGTGTCGGAGTCGGTGTAGAGTTTTAGCATATCACTATTATATAATCATAAACGGGTTGGTCTCCCTGCAGAAGTATGACCTCGGCCATGGGATATTGTTTCTGTAGGTTTGCCTGGAGATTTTCCGGGTCACGGGCGTCTTCGCCTGCGAACAGCAGGATAATATCGGCGCTGCCGGCGTCCAGTTTATCGGCCAGTTCCTGTGCGGCTTCCTGTGCCGATGTATTGCTGCAGAGGATATCCTTGCCGCAGATGCCGATATAGTCACCTTTTTTCACGCCTCCTTCCGCATCCCTTATGGCGCGGGATACAAGGCCGGTGGCAACAGATGCAGCGGCTTCCGTGAGGCTTTGCACCAAAGTGTCGGAATCGGCCTCTGAATCCAGGTTGGCCAGGGCATAGTAGCCTTCGCCCAGCGTTTTGGTGGGGATTACTTCAATTCTGGAGTCTTTGTAGACGTCGGCGGCTTGCCTAGCAGTAAGAATGATATTGCTGTTGTTGGGGAATACCAGTATCGTATCGGCATTTACCGATTTGAAGGCCTCCAGAAAGCGTTCGACGGGCGGATTCATAGTCTGGCCGCCTTCTATTACGGCATCGGCCCCCATTTCCTTGAAGGTGTCCGTCAGGCCTTTGCCGGCTGCTACGGTCACTATTCCAAGGGCTTTGTGGGTGCGTTTGAAGCGCGCTTCCATGTGGTTCTCGTGATGCTGGAGGGTCATGTTCTCTACCTTTATGGTAAGGAATTCGCCCCATTCACGGCATTTGGTGAGCACGGCGCCGGGATCCATGGTGTGCACGTGAACCTTGATTATGCTTCCGTCGCGGAAGAATACCTGAGAATCTCCACGGGTTTCAAGCCATTCTTTTATTACTCTTTCGTCAAAGCTGTCCAAATTCACCTTGCTGCTTTGAAGGCGTAGGAGGAATTCAGTGCAATAGCCGAACTCGAGGACGCTGTTCTCCGTGAAAGCGTTGAAATCTATAGATGGCCGGTCGTGGCCGTTTTCTGCAGCCTCATCCCCGACTCCAATACCCACCTCATCCCGGGCATTGACCCGGGACCTCCCTAGCAGGGCATCCCTCATGCCTTCTCCAATGCACAACAGGCCTGCGCCGCCGCTGTCCACTACGCCG
>JAGCWB010000173.1 GCA_017962065.1 Bacteroidales bacterium | reverse complement strand
TACCAGTTGGCCGAGAAATCGGCCCTCATATAGGTGGGAAGGCGGGATGCGTTGTAACGCTCGTACTGGCAAATCATGCGGCTTCCAACCACATAGAGGGATTCCGGACGGGTGTAGGGCGTTCCGGAAGCCAGTACAAAGGTGGCTCCCACATCCCAGCGGCCGCCGTCGTATGATATCACAAAGTCAAGTTCGTGGAGACGTTCGTGATTGGAGGGGAATTCACCTGCATCCTCAACGCCGTCAAAAGTACGCAGGCTACGGCCAAAGGCATAGCTTATCCAGCCCGTAAGCGCCCCCTTTTGACGCTGAATCATCAAGTTGAAGCCATAAGCGCGGCCTTTGCCCTTTAACGTGCTGTTTTCAAGGGAATAGGTGCCATTGAAAATATCCAGTATAGAGCCCACATACTCCAACTGGTTGCGGAGGATATGATAATACGCCTCGGCAGAAATGGACCAGGCCTTGTCAAAGAGCTCCACGTTATAGGACAAGGTAAAGTTATGTGAACGCTGAGGAGCCTGGATATCACCAGCGGCTACCCAGAACTCACAAGGAAGGCCCATGTTGGTAAGTCCTACCTGGAACAGGTTCTGCCTGCGGAGTCCATATCCAAGCTCAATATCGCCAGCTTCCTGCAAAGACGCCTGCAGCTTGACCTCCGGCGTGGGACCCCAGTAGAAGTGGCCTTCCGGACTGCGGAAAGCATTGATTCCAAGGCCTGCCCTCAGGCGTAGCCAATAACCTATGTCCTGAGTGTACCAGGCTCCTATCTGGGCCTCAAATGCATGCTGCAGGGGAATATCCCCGGTATTGCTGATATCCGAATAGTAACCCTGACTGCGCGGATTCTGTGGCTGTATTCTGTAATATGCCAGACGAGAACTCATCTCCCACGGACCACGCTTGTAAGTGTTCTTGTAGCCGATATCGATGATCTGAGAGTTCAAACTGCCCGAAACACCGCTGAATACCATCTGCGGATACAGTCCGGAAGCCGTTGCATAAACAGTTTGCTTGAAAGATGCGTCGGAATAAAAATGATTCCAATGTATCGCGCCAAGGGCGTTGAACCAGTCGGCTTGCACTTTTTCGAACATGCCTCCATTGAGGGCGCCGTTGTCCAGGCTTCCGAAGAAATCGGCCTGGATGCAGTCGCGCTTGCCGGGGCGCCAGGTCCATGTAAGGTTGGCATCGGTAAAACCGTAGATAAACGGGAAATCCTCGTACTTCAAGAAGTTGCCGTACAGAAGGTTGATATACGTACGGCGGGCGCTCACCCTTAAGGACGATTTCCCCATGGGAATGTCAAAAGTACCCTGGGCCGATAGGAGGCCAACGGAAAGATCGGCCCCGAAACGGCGGGCCACCGAATCCTGGAGATGAAGATCTACCAGGCCTCCCAGGCGGGTTTCGTTGCCGGCGGTGGTGCCGTAATTCATGCCCTTGTAATGGGGAGTGTTGAAAACTGAAAACAGACCCAGCAGATGCGTTGCGCCGTAAATTGGAACGCCTTCCTGGGCAACCATGGTGTGTGCACTCTCGCTTCCCTGCATGTGTATGCCGCCTTCCAGTTCCGTATTGAGCTGCACGCTGGGAAGGAGCCTCACAAAACGGATAGGGTCCGAATAACCGAGCAGGGACGGTATAGCGTTTATCTTTTCGGTATTTATGACACCGCTTATGCCGGCGAAATTCTTGAGGATGGGCGCCACCCTTTCCTGAGTGATTACGGATTTGTCAAGCACGGTTGTACCAAGGGTATCGGCCAGCTGGGCATGCGCACAGAAGGCCGAGACGAACATAAGGCACAGGGCCAGCCTATTCCGTAGAGATGACATTCTCGAGCAGATAAGTTATAAAGGAGTCCGTAAACACAAGTACGCTTATTGAATAAGATGTCTCATCCGGGAAACGGAAGACGGGTACGGGAACCTCCCACGTTTTTTCGTCACTCGTGTAGAAGAACGGCCCCAGCCCAAGCTTTGCAACGGCCTCATCTCCGTCATAGACGTCGATGTCCCATTGATCGTCCCATTTTTTCCAATCAAAGGAAAGAGTAGGGGCCACAGTTCCCTTCATGGAAACGCCGCCATAGAAATAGGCTTCAATGCGGCTGTCCGGAATTCCGGGACGGAAACGGATGGTAATAAGTGTGAGACCTTTTTTAATAAGGCGGTAACGGGCATAACCGTCCTTGTCCAGGTCCACTTTGCTGCAATCAAGAAGAAAATCCGTGATACTGTCTATATTTTCCGGTTCCAGGCGTTCTATGAAAGGAGAGAACGACTGGAGAAGATGTTCCTTGGCCTGCTCCTGCGGCGTATATTCATGCACAGGAACAGGCTCTGTGGTCTTCTGGCAGCCGAGTAAAACCAGGACGGCCAAGAGTATAGACAGTTTGTAACGCACAATTATTTAACGAACAGAGACAGCAGATTGGATACAGAAACAGGAGAATCGGGATTTGCAGGATCTACCATGAACAGGTCGATCTTTCTGTCGCCGGTTTCCTCTTCAATGTAGTAACGAAGCTCCAGTTTGTAAATGCCCATGATGGTGAGATGGATACCTTCGTTGGCCTGATCCAGGTTATGCTTGCAAGCCTTATCCGAGATGGAGAGGCAGGCACTTAAATACAAATTGAGCACATGCGGAAGATCTATAGATCCCACAATGGGAACAATTCCGTATACTACAATGTCAAAATCCAGTTCTTTGCGCATGATGCCCTCGATGAGGCCGATCTCACCGGACACATATACTTTCTCGCCTTTTGCGAACTTTACATTGATATGGTTATCGTCGCTGCCGGATTCAAGCATGTAGTAGAGTTTTTCTGCTACTTCCTCTTCCTCACCAACCACTTCTGCGGTTTCGTTCAGCATGGCTGCAACCTCGTTGATTGAAGGAGTTTTGGCAACTTCAATCTGCTGCGGGTCCTGGCCCACTACCACAACGGAATCTTTCTGGCAGGAAACTGCGCCAAGGCACAGAACGCCTGCTAATACGGGAATAAAAAATCTTTTCATAGTCGTTAAAAAAAAGAGAAGGGACGGGCAAAAGTCCATCCCCTCCCCAGGTTAAAACTTTTACAATAATTACTTGGTGATGACCTTAGCCATTTCAAGAACCTTGTTGCTGTAACCCCACTCGTTGTCGTACCAGGCGCAAACCTTTACGAAGGTCTTGTCCAGCTGGATACCGGCTTTCTCGTCGAAGATGGAGGTGCGGGCATCGTTGCGGAAGTCTGTGGAAACGACAGCCTCGTTGGTGTAACCGAGAACGCCCTTGAGTTCGCCTTCGGAGGCTTTCTTCATAGCGGCGCAGATTTCCTCATAGGAGGCTTCCTTTGCGAGTTCGCAGGTGAGGTCTACGAAGGAAACGTCGGAGGTGGGAACACGCAGGGACATGCCGGTGAGTTTGCCATTGAGTTCGGGAAGAACTTTACCTACAGCCTTTGCAGCGCCGGTGGAGGAAGGAATAATGTTCTCCAGGATGCCGCGGCCACCGCGCCAGTCTTTCTTGGAAGGACCGTCAACGGTCTTCTGGGTTGGAGGTGCAGCGTGAACTGTGGTGATGAGGCCACGTACTTCGCCGAAGTTGTCGTTCAGAAACTTGGTGATAGGAGC
>JAGCWB010000172.1 GCA_017962065.1 Bacteroidales bacterium | reverse complement strand
GGCAGCTACCTGCAGATGAGCCGCTTCAAACCCAACGACAAGGAAATTGAAGACAACTTCAACCAGTCCCTGTTCCAGGACAACAACATCAAGCTTCTTGTAACCGTTGGCGGCGACGACACTGCATCCACCGCAAACCGCATTGCAAAGTTCCTGGAAGCAAAGCAGTATCCAATCCACAACATCCACGTCCCCAAGACCATCGACAACGACCTTCCGCTGCCCCAGAACGCCCCTACCTTCGGCTTCAACAGCGCAAAGGACGAGGGTGCACATCTTGCACGCACCGTGTATGAGGATGCACGCACAAGCGGCAACTGGCTCATCATCAGCGCCATGGGCCGCAGCGCCGGTCACCTGGCACTTGGCATCGGCGAGGCTACCCACAGCCCCATGACCATCATCCCGGAAATGTTTGACAAAACTCCCATCACCCTGGACAAGATTGTCAGGCTGGCCCTTTCCTGCATCATCAAGCGCAAGCTCCTTGGCATCGGCTACGGCACCGTAGTAGTGGCCGAGGGTGTGTTCCACGACCTTGATCCCCAGGAAATCAAGAACGCAGGCGTTTCCATGACCTACGATGAGCACGGTCACCCGGAACTTGGCAAGATCTCCAAGGCCGTCCTGTTCAACGACATCCTTGAAAAAGAATTCAAGAAGATCGGCCTCAAGGTCAAGACCCGTCCGGTAGAGATTGGCTACGACGTCCGCTGCCAGGATCCCATCGCATTCGACCTTACTTACTGCACCGAACTTGCCATGGGCGTTTACGAGCTCTTCGCAAAAGGTGAGACCGGCTGCATGGTTTACGTAGATGCTTTTGGCAATGCAAATCCGCTGTACCTGAAGGATCTGCAGAACGAGGAAGGAAAGATTCCTCCGCGCCGCGTGGCAATTGACGGCGGTACCGCCCAGAACTACTACAATCATATCTGCCATTACATCACTCCCGCAGACTACGAGGCAGCCAAACAGTATGTCCCCAACCCTGCAGAGTTCGACTTCAAGAAAATCTTGAATTGGTAGCATGAAACATATTATTTACCAGCTTCTTCCCCGTCTGTGGGGAAGTGGTAAATTTTCCTCTGTCGACACCGGGTCCCTTGCATATTTCAAAGGGCTCGGTGTCGATTACATCTGGTACACCGGCATAATAAGGCACGCCAGCAAAAACAGCGGTGAAAAGGTAGTGAAAGGCGACGCCGGCAGCCCATACGCCATAACGGATTACTACGACGTAAATCCCTATCTGGCCGATAACGAAGGCCGCCGCATGGAGGAGTTCGGAGCGCTTATCGACAGGACCCACGCCATGGGCCTGAAGGTGATTATGGACTTCGTGCCCAACCACGTGGCCAGGGAAAACGTGAACTTCACCGAAGAAGACTTTTTCTGCTTTCCCGGTGAGGAGCTGAAACTACCAGTGGATGCCGATGGCTATACGGAAATGCCCGCCAGGGCCTCAGGGAACTGTTTTTCGGCAACTCCCGGCATCAACGACTGGTACGAGACAGTCAAGCTGAACTACGGCGACCGGCGCACCCGCACCTGGGACAAGATGCTTAAAATAGTCCGTTTCTGGGCCTCAAAGGGCGTGGACGGTTTCCGCTGCGACATGGTGGAACTTGTTCCCCCTCAGTTCATGCAGTGGCTCATAGCCTCCATCAAAGAGGAGTTCCCCGGCGTAATCTTCATTGCCGAAGTTTACGAAAAAGAGAAATACCGCATGTACGTAAACGAGGTGGGCTTCGATTTGCTTTACGACAAATCGGGCCTGTACGACACTTTACGTGCAGTCACATGCAATAACGCCACGGCAAGGTCCATTTCCTGGAACTGGCAGTTCCTGGGAGACCTGCAGCCCAACATGTTAAACTTCCTGGAGAACCACGACGAGCAGCGCCTGGCATCGGATTTCTTCTGCGGTACGGCCTCAAACGCATACGCCGCCCTTGCCGTATCGGCCCTTTTGAACGATGCTCCCTTCATGCTGTACTTCGGTCAGGAAATAGGGGAGAAAGGCATGGATCAGGAAGGTTTCAGCGGACGCGACGGCCGCACCACCATCTTCGACTGGTGGAAGATAGCCTCAATAGAGCGACTTAACACCTGGATAAAAGACCACCGCAAGGGCCTGAACTCCCAGGAGAAAGCCGTCCTCAAAACGTACACTCAGGTTCTTGAACTGGCCAAGACTCCGGCATTCGCCCAAGGCAAAACCTTCGACCTTTGCTACTGCCAGGACAGCGAGCGTTTCAATGCCGACAAACACTTTGCCTTCCTGCGCAGCGACGGTAAAAAGACCATGCTGGTAGTTTCAAACTTTGCATGGGAAGAGCCCGACATAACAGTGCGCATCCCCACGGAAGCACTTGACTATCTGGAAATTAAACTGGTAAGAACGGTGTACACACTTACGGTACCGGCCCACGATTTCCGTATAATAGAAATCAACTAAAGCAGCCTGCGGCGGAATTCGGCAACGGTAACGGCGGTGGCAACTGCCGCATTCAGGGACTCGGAGCCGGGGTCATCGGCCGGAAACGGCGGAATATACAGACGGTCGCTCACACAGGCGGCCGTCTCGCGTGAAATGCCGTTAGCTTCGTTGCCAATAACAATCACAGAAGGAGCCTTAAGGCCGTTGGACAGCTCCTGGCCATAGATATTGCTACCGTCCAGGAAAGTGCCGTACACCTTGCCGCCGGCATCCAAAGCCAAGGTACAAAGCGAAGGGATATCGGCATAATGGAAACGAACCCTAAAAATGGCGCCCATGCTGGCCTGGACCACCTTTGGATTAAAGATATCCACGGTATCCGGAGAGCCGTAAACGGCCGATATGCCGAACCAGTCGGAAATTCTAAGTATGGTGCCAAGATTGCCCGGATCCCTTATGCCGTCCAAAGCCAGGAAGAGACCGGTGGAAGGCAGGGAAACGCTTTCCAGATCCGATGGCCGGCGTACCAGTGCAAGCGCAGGAGAAGGGGAGGAATGGGCCGATATGCGGGCCATGGCAGCCTCGCCGATATCTTCCCGCCTGTACACCCTCTCAACCTCAAAACCGGAGGCCAATGCCTCGGCAACCATCTTTTCGCCCTCTACCACAAAAAGCCCCTCGCTGTCCCTGAACTTTTTCTGGGAAAGCGACTTGACGAACTTTATTTCGGCGGCCGTAATCATTTATAGCCAAGAAGCTTGAGCATGCTCTCGGCAGTCTGTTCTTCGGCAAAAACAGTTGTGATAAGATTGCCTTCCTTGTCCCTGTCTATGAGTATATGCCTGGGGGAGGGCATAAGGCAGTGCTTGATGCCGCCGTAGCCGGATAGAGCCTCCTGATACGCTCCGGTGTGGAAAAAGCCGATATAAAGGTTCTCCCTGCGGCTGCGTATGGTGGGAAGAAAGATTGCGTTTGCGTGATAATCGGCATTATAGAAGTCCTGGCTGTCGCAGGTAAGGCCGCCAAGGAACACGCGTTGATATTCGTCGTTCCACTTGTTGATGGGCAGAAGGATAAAACGCTGGTTAAGGCCCCAGGTATCCGGCAGGCAGGTCATGAAGGAATTGTCTATCATGTACCACTTCTCACGGTCGTTCTGCTGCTTGATGTCCAGGATCTTGAATATGGTGGCGCCGCTTTCTCCCACGGTGAAAGAGCCGAACTCCGTGAAGATATCTGGCTCGGCCACTCCGTAAGCGTTGCAGGTGACTTTGATCTGGTTGATAATCTCTTCCACCATGTACTCGTAGTCGAAATCCTGGGCCAGGGAAGTTTTGTTGGGAAGGCCACCGCCAATATTCAGGCTGTCCAGTTCCGGGCAAATTGCCTTGAGTTCACAGTACACCTTGACGCACTTGGAAAGCTCGTTCCAGTAATATGCGGTGTCCCTGATGCCTGTGTTGATGAAGAAGTGCAGCATCTTCAGGTGGAAGTTGGGATACTTTGCCACCGTGTCCCTGTAGAACTTGAGTATGTCCGAATAGCGGATACCCAGCCTGGAGGTATAGAAATCGAAGTTGGGCTCTTCTTCCGAAGCTATGCGTATACCCATCATTGTATCTTCTTCGATAAGATCGGCCAGGTCTTCGAACTCATTCTTGTTATCCAGCACCGGAATAATGTTCTTCCAGCCGTTTTTGCGCAGTTTTGCAATATTCTGGATGTACTGGGGGCGCTTGAAGCCGTTGCAAATGATGTACAGTTCTTCCTTATTCACGGAACCATCCCTCTCCAGGGCCTCTATAAGGTCCAGGTCGTAGGCCGATGAGGTTTCAAGATGGATATCGTTCTTGAGGGCTTCGTGAACCACGAAAGCGAACTGGGAACTTTTGGTGCAGTAACTGTAATGATACTCACCCTGATAATCGGCCTTTGCCATTGCAACCTTGAACAGGCGCTTGGCACGCTGAATCTGCGACGATATCTTGGGAAGATAAGTGATTTTAAGCGGCGTACCGTACTTTTCGATTATCTCCATAAGATCTATGTCGTTGAACATAAGATCTCCGTCCACTACCATAAACTCGTCCTGCGGGAAGTCGAAGGTTTGGTCAATGAGGTCGATGTACTTGTTTTTCATCCCAGTCTTGGCTATATAGTTTGTATTAAATCACGCAAATATAAGTAAAAAGTATTACTTTTGTATGGATGAAACTGCGGAAAATCATATTTCTGGTCATTTGCGCCGCCACGGCCGCAACTTGCAGCACCACAAGGGCGCTCAAGGACGGGGATTATCTGCTTCGCAAAAACAAGGTTGTGGTAAACGACAAGAACTTCAACACCGGGGAAGTCACCGCCTACATTAGCCAGAAACCAAACTCTTTCATCTTTGGCGTAAACCCGCTGCTTTCTGTTTACAACTGGGGCGGCAACGGAGACAACGGCTTCAAAAGATTCCTCCAGAAAGTTGGTATTCCGCCTGTTGTCTACGACGGTACACAGGTTGAAAAAAGCGTCAATTCAATAGAAAACCACCTTAGGTACATAGGATACTACGGCTCGCAGGTAGATAGCAGGGTACAGGTAAAGGGCCGCAAGGTATACGTAACCTATTATGTGGCCCTGGGAAAACGCTACAAGATAAGCGCGATAGACTACCAGTTACCGTCCTACGGCACTTTCAAGCAGGATTTCGAGGCCGATATCCCCAAAAGCACCGTCAAGGCAGGGGAGTACCTGTCGGAATCCACTTTGGAGGCCGAGGCAGAACGCTCGTCCGGAGAGATGCGCAACAAAGGCTACTACGGCTTTACAAAAAGTTTCTATGCCTTCGAGGCCGATACCCTGGCGGGCGACGGTAACGCCAACCTTACGATTAAGGTAAGGGACTATGCCCTTGGCGACAATCCTTCATCGGCCCGCCCGCACAACAAATATACTATCGGCCAGGTTCAGATAACACGTCCCAAGAGCCTTAAGCTGCGCAACGGCATGCTGGAAAACATGAATACGCTGCGCCCGGGGCAGATGTACAGCGAAAAAGAGGTGAACACAACTTATGCCCGTTTCGCAAGCGTGGGCATGCTCTCCGGCGTAAATGTGAACATGACTCCGGCGGGGGACAATGTTGTAGATGCCACAATTGCGCTCAGGAATTCCCGTCTGCAGGCCGTAAAACTTGGCCTGGAAGGTTCTTTCAACTCGTCTGGCCTTTTTGGCATATCCCCCCAACTTAACTATCTGCACAAGAACATATTCTTCGGTGGAGAACAGCTTAATATCGGCATCAAGGGAAACTTCCAGTTCAAACCTGGCGAAAACGCCTATTCCACGGATGTAAGCGTTGTTTCATCCATACGTTTCCCGCAGGCTATCGGCCTTCCTAACCGTTTATTCACCGGTCCCAATATTCCCACCACGGAAGTTGCCATTTCTTTCTCGTACCAGGACCGCCCGGAATTCCGCAGGACGCTGTATTCCACATCCTTCCAATATAACGGACGTGTTGGCAACAACCGCTTCTTTTACCAGGCCTATCCTCTCCGCGTGAACGTCACCAGGATGTTCAACATCAACGAGGATTTCCTGACATGGCTAATCCAGAACAACCCGTTCCTGCTAAGCGCATACTCAGACCGCTTTGACATGGGCATTAGCGGCATGGTCTATTATACCACCAACTCATCGGCCGTGCCTCTTACTCCTTTCCATTACATCCGCTTTGGCTTTGACCTTTCCGGTAACTTCCTCAGCCTCTTTAACAACCTTATGCAGGTGGACGAAGATGGAGAAAGGCTTATTCTTAAGATGCCTTACGCCCAATATGTGCGCGCGGAGGTTAACATGGGCAAGGTTTTCCGCTTTGGACGGAAAGACAAACACGCCATTGCGCTTCACTTTATGGCTGGCGCCGGTTACGCGTACGGCAACTCCACTTCGCTTCCTATTGAAAAGCATTTCTTCTGCGGCGGCTCAACGTCCATGCGCGGCTGGCAGGCCAGGACCCTGGGCCCGGGAAACGAGGCCACTTACGACGTCTTTGCCATACCAAGCCAGGTTGGCGAAATGAAACTGGAAGCAAATGTGGAATATCGTTTTCCCATAGTCTGGAAACTTGAAGGAGCCCTTTTTGCCGATGCAGGTAATATCTGGGACATCAAACGGCCCAATACGGAAGACGTGGACGATGCCAGCTACTTCAATATCAAAACCCTACCGGAGGCAACAGGCCTTGACTGGGGCCTTGGCATAAGGCTGAATCTGGATTTCATCCTTATTCGTCTAGACACCGGCGTCCGCCTGCACGATCCAGTGCGACCTGCCGGCAACCGCTGGGTGCCAGTAAAAGAATGGTTCCCTGGGAACTACGCGATACACTTCGGTGTTGGCTATCCATTTTGATAAATGGATATCAAAAATGTTATTAAGGGAGGCGGCGCCTTAACCTTCGATCAACCTTTGGGATAGTATTTGGGCCAGCAGGCCTCTAGATAGGCTTTGAGAACATTTTCGTGCTTATTGGAGGCGGGGTGGTAGAAGACGGTGCCTTTTAGGGCATCGGGCATGAATTCCATATCGGCAAAATGGCCCGGATAGTCGTGGGCATATTTGTAGCCGTCGCTGTACCCTAATTCTTCCATAAGCTGCGTAGGGGCGTTACGGATGGGGAGGGGGACAGGCTGGTTGCCGGTTTCCTTTACTTTTGCAAGTGCCGTTTCTATGGCCATATAAGAGGCATTGCTCTTTGGCGAAGAAGCCAGATACACAGTAGTTTCGGCCAGCGGGATGCGCCCTTCCGGCATGCCTATCTTGGACACGATCTCAAAGCAGGCATTGGCAAGAAGCATTGCATTGGGATTGGCCAGGCCCACATCTTCGGTAGCGCTCAGACACAGCCTTCTGGCAATGAAAAGCGGATCCTCGCCGCCGTCTATCATGCGTGCAAGATAGTAAATTGCGGCATTAGGATCGCTTCCGCGTATGCTCTTAATGAAGGCCGATATAATGTCGTAGTGCATTTCCCCGTCCTTGTCGTAGATGGCCATGTTTTCCTGAATGGAGGCCATTACGGAAGCATTATCAATTACAATGGGGGAGGATGAGCCGAGGGAGTCCACAACCAGCTCCAATATGTTCAAAAGCTTACGTGCATCGCCGCCGCTGTAACGCATAAGCGCCTCTGTTTCACGCACTTGGATATCTCTCTCCTTAAGCAGGACATCCTCTTTCAAAGCCCTGTCCAGAAGCACTTGAAGATCGGCCTTTTCCAGCGGCTTAAGCACAAAAACCTGACAGCGGGACAGCAGTGGAGTGATAACCTCGAAGGAAGGGTTCTCCGTTGTTGCGCCAATAAGGACTATAGTTCCGTTTTCAACAGCGCCAAGCAATGCGTCCTGCTGGGCTTTGTTAAAGCGGTGAATCTCATCTATGAAAAGAATGGGCGCACCTTTCTGGCGGAAGAGGGAATTGCCGCGCGCTTTGTCAAAAACATCGCGTACATCCTTTACGCCAGCAGTAACTGCCGATAAGGTAAAGAAGTCACGGTCCAGGGTTTGGGCGATAATATGAGCCAGTGTGGTTTTTCCAACGCCGGGAGGGCCCCACAGGATGAAAGAACTCAGATTGCCGCTCTCTATCATCTTCCTTAAGATACAGCCTTCCCCTACAAGGTGTCGCTGACCAACATATTGATCCAGCGTCCTTGGACGCATGCGCTCAGGGAGCGGGGGAAGCATTGCCGATGATGCGCTCATAAGCTATATTTCTTTACCAAAAACGCGCCTTCTGCGCATGAAAATCTTCTCATAGTCGTTCCAGACGTTCTGGATAGCGGCGTTGGATTCCATCTCGGCATTTGATTCACCGTACTTGAAGCCGCCTTCAATCAGGCAGCCTATAACATCGTTGAAAAGCATGGCGTGAATGCCGTGATTGCGCTGGTCCGGATCTACTGCTATAAGAAGCATCTCTGCAGCATCTTCGTGCTTGATATACAATGACTTAATTAGATACCACCAGCCCAGGGGGAAAAGAAATCCCTTGCATTTCCGGGTTGCACGGGCAGGGGAGGGCATGGTAAGAGCCATACCAACGATATTACCATTTGAGTCTTCCACAACGGGAAGATATTTCATATCCAGAAGACCCAGGAAGGAATCTACATACTGGTCGGCCACTTCAGGGGGAAGCACCGTATAATCAAAGAGGTTGGAGTAGGCTTTGTTTACCAGTTCAAACAACTTTCGGCCATAACCGCCCTTGAGAACCTCTTTCTTGGTGAGTTTGCGCATCCTGAGTCCGTAGCGCTCAGACACCAGTTTAGCCGCCTTGACAACCTTTGGAGGCACCTGGTTGGGAACCATTATGCGATATTCCAGCCAATCGTTAACCTTGGTCATTCCAAGGGCCTCGAAGTGTTCCTTATAATATGGATAATTATATTTGAGGGCAAACGAAGAAATATCCTTGACACCTTCTTCCACAACACAGCCTTCACTGTCAAAATCAGTGAAACCAAGCGGGCCGGCAATCGTTTCCATCCCGTTCTCCTTGCCAAAGGCAATGACGGCGTCAATAAGGGCCTTGGAAACCTCACGGTCGTCCACAAAGTCTATCCATCCAAAGCGTACTTCCTTATGTCCCCATTTTTCGTTTGCAAGCTTATTGATTATAGCTGCAACCCTTCCCACAAGTTTCCCGTCTTTATAGGCCAGGAACTTGCGTAAAACGGAATACTTACCCATGGCGTTTTTGGCCGGGTCAAGCATTTTCATGTCGTCCAGATAAAGGTTGGGGACATAATACGGACAACCTTCATACAGCGACAGGGGATACTTGACAAAAATGCGCAAGTCCTTCCTGCTTTCTACCGTTTTAACAACAACAGACATAAATTTGGCTTAGGTTTAATCGTACAAAGATACGTCTTTTTATTATAATAAAAAACCGCAGCCCGTAAACGCGGACTGCGGTAAGATACAACAGGGGAGAGCCCGGTTAGTCGGTAGCAGGAGAAAGGATGAACATTACGGTGCCGGTGTATTCTTTACCTGCACTGGAAACCTTTGTATTGAAGGTTACGTAAAGTTTGCCGCTTTCCTGAGTATTGTCTACGTTGCCATTGGCCTCTGCGCTGAGCATCTGGTTGCCGACGGAGCCTTCGAATTTATAATCGAACTTTCCACTTGCGCTCATGTTAAAGCTGCCTACGAACGAGTCTTTACCGGTGAAGGCAATCTCGATGGTCTTTGCCATGGTGAAATTGAGTTCTTTTACAACATAGCCTTGCAGGGCGTCCACGTTGATACTCAGTCCTTTGCTGTTGAGTTCCGTCGCAATTGCGGGAAGGTCGCAGCCACTCTTTACTACGCCAATGGACTTGCCATCCATATTGACCGCCAGATCTGTCTTCTCCACTTTCCAGGCACGTGCAACAGTGGTGAAGAAGTCGCTGGCCGGTAAAGTTGTAGCTTGTGTGAAAGGTACGGTAACGGTTTCGCCTGTTTTCGGAGCAATGGTGATGTTGTTGCCATCGATGGTAATAGTGCCATAACCTTCAAGACTGAAGTGCTGGGCGGCTTTGGTCAGAAGAACATATTTGCCGCGCTGATAGGTGATGTGGCCATTTTTTTCTTCGGCAACAATATAACGCGCGCTTTCCGTAAGCTCAATGTAATGGACACTGGTAGTAGCAATGGCGCTGCTTTCCATAACCATTTTTCTGGCATTGACTGCAGTTGCGGGTGCGGGGAGAATAGTTTCGGCGTTGCCGTTGTTGTTGCCGCCCTTGTTGCAGGAAACGAACATAACAACCGCTGCAATGCTTGCTGCGAATAAGATAAATTTCTTCATAGTTATTATAATTTATTGATTATCAATTAGAAGATGCGAATCATTACATTAAGTTTCATAACGGGAAGGACAGGGATACCGCTAACCATGTCTATAATCTCGTTATCCCTCTTGTCTATCATTTCGCTGGTTATAACTACAGGACGTCCTTCTTCCTTGAGGGTATAATCGTAGGAAACCACCTGAAGCTTGCCAGTGTAAACTACGCCAAGGTCGAAGCTAACGCTTACGCGGCTGTCCGGCCTTACCTGACGGCCGAAACCAAGGCCGAAATAGGGACGCACAACGTTGGCAGCCAAAGCAGCGTGTATAAAGCCGTTTTTGTCCGAAGATATACGGGAATTAAGATCGCCTTCCTTTAGCTGAATGTAGTAAGAAGCATATTCGTCCTTTTGAAGGGTTTTGCTAAAGTCTACATCTACACCAACGAACTGTGGATCACAGAAATATGCGCCAACGGTAAAGTGGAATACGGTATTTTTGCCGGGATAAATGTCGAAAAGGACCTTGGGGCCGCCGAAATTAAAACGAAGCTTGGCCGAAGTGACATCACGGAGGGGACGCTGAACTCCATTAATGTCGATTGTCTCAGGAATAGCGCTGATACTCTTTCCCTGAATCGTAACAAAAGGAGGTATTGCGATGGAATAGCCAGCCCTAATTTGCACGAAGGGAGTAAGCGTGGTGGCAACTTCCACACCTAAACCGTCAAAGCCGATGGTGGGGCCTATTGCCAGATGATTGAAAATCTGTTTGTCTTCCTGGGCAAAGACACTCATGGCCGAAACGGAAAGAGCAACCAGGACTGCGATAATCTTTTTCATAGGTACATTTTTAGTTTAACCTTACAAAAATACAAAAATATTTGATATATGACACTAAAACCGCAAAAAAACACACAATCCCCTTTTGTTATACAATTTATATTATGTTAACTTACGTATATAAATACTTTCCCCTCTCGAAAAATATCACTAAATTCGCAGGTCAGAATCAAAGCCGATAACAATGTCACGCAAAAGAATAGATCTTCTTCTGGAAAACGTAACCATCGAAGCTGTAGCTGCCGAAGGCAAAGCCCTTACGCACGTTGACGGCATGGTTGTCTTTGTAGATTTCGCCGTTCCTGGCGACATCGTTGACATACAGGTTTACAAAAAGAAGAAAAATTACATGGAAGGTTTCATCAAACGCATTGTGAAGCCTTCGGAAAAACGTCTGGAGCCATTTTGTGAGCATTTTGGCGTTTGCGGCGGATGCCGCTGGCAGCCTCTGCCATATACCATGCAACTGGAAGCAAAACGTCAGCAGGTAGAAGATCAGCTTGTGCGAATCGGACATCTGGAGGTTCCTGAAATCAGGCCCACCCTTCCTTCGGAAAAAACTCAGTATTACCGGAACAAGCTGGAATTCAGCGCCTCCAGCAAGCGTTGGGTTCTGGCCGGAGAGGATCCGGACAGCATCCCGGATGCCGATAAAATGGGCCTGGGCTTTCATGTGGGCAAGTTTTTCGACAAGGTGTTGGATATCAAGCAGTGCCACCTTCAGCCGGAGCCTTCTAACGCTATTCGCCTGTTTATCAAGCAGTTCTGCATAGAAAACGGCTACGAATTCTACAATATCAGGGAAAATCATGGCTTTTTCAGGAACATGTTCGTAAGAACCACTGAAAAAGGCGACGTCATGCTCATAGTCTGCTTCGGCCAGAACGACAAAAAGCGCATAAATGCCCTTTTGGAGGCCGTAGGAGGCCGTTTCCCGGAGATTACAAGCCTGTATTACGTAGTTAACGAGAAGCTTAACGACTCCATTACCGACCTCTCCCCTGTCCTTTTCAAGGGCGAAGAAGCGGTTTACGAGGAAATGGAAGGCCTGCGCTTCAAAATCGGCCCCAAATCCTTCTATCAGACCAATTCCCGCCAGGCTTATAGGCTTTATAGCGTGGCGCGCGAATTTGCCGCCATGGAGGGCTCGGAGGTAGTTTACGACCTCTATTCCGGCACCGGAACCATTGCCCAGTTTGTAAGCCGTAAAGCCGCCAAAGTGATTGGTATCGAGTATGTTCCGGAGGCCATTGAAGACGCAAAGCATAACGCGGCGGCAAACGGAATAAACAACTGCGAGTTCTTTGCCGGAGATATGAAAGACGTGCTTAACGAGTCCTTCATCAAAAAGCACGGCACCCCGGACGTTATCATTCTGGACCCTCCCCGCGCAGGTATTCATCCGGACGTTGCCCGGGTAATTCTTAAGGCCGCACCCAGGCGTATGGTATATGTAAGCTGCAATCCGGCCTCACAGGCCCGCGATCTTGCAATCCTTTGCCAGGATTACACAATCACCGCAGTGCAGCCCGTAGACATGTTCCCCCACACCATGCATGTGGAGAACGTTGTTGCGCTGGAAAGAAAGGCTTAATACACAAGCAGTTGGGTCTGTAACTGTTCGCTGCGGCCGCCCTCGTACATAAGCGACACCTTAAGCGTGTGCTCCCCTGCCTCAAGTTTTAAGGTGGGAGTGTTCACCTGCACGCCGTCAAGCGTCCAGTACACCTGCTGAGGCTCCTGCCCGCCGGATCTAACTACTTGTAAATTAATTATTTCGCCATCAGAGAAAGGACCCTGGCGAATATCGATGTAACTGTAGCCCATGTCGGCCAGGTTATCGGCCGGCACTTCGGCAAGTTCCACCTCCAGCATAAGGTCCATGTAAAAGCCGCCTTTTTGTATGAACATGGGCTTCCAGGCCGATTTTTCCAGGTCGAAGGCCGTATAGTAGCTGTTGCCATCCCCTCCCGGATATACCGCTGACAACGGGTGGTTCTCCCCTTCCTCCTCAAAGCCGTAACCTACGTAGAAATCCATTCCCTCGCCTATCCTGATATCGGCCTCTTCTAAGGAAATCTCCACCGGAGTGTACTCTCCAAGTGTCACATCTTCAATCATTTGGCTTAGAACGCGCTTGCCGCCGGCATCTACTGTCACATAAAGCGGACCTGCGGTTTGGGGACTGCTCACGTAAGGGAAAATGAACACTTTGCTCAAGCGCCCTCCGGCATAGGGACTTAGCTCCTGCATGGTAAAGCGCACCGCCCCAATCATGGGCTCTTCTGAAGGATAATAACCGGCACCCTTTGTAATGTCAAACTTACCCAGCTTCACCAGGGATGGCTTTTCATCGGCAAACATGCGGTAATATGTGCAGCGGGATTCATCCGGGGCAAGATGGAACTTGTCCTTAACGGGTCTGCGGCCTAATTTTGTCACGTTAATTTCCAAGTCTCCGTCCGTGCCCTCCTCCAGCGGAATAAGGTAGCAGCCGTTCATGTCGGAACGGTCCGATGCCACCTCTTCTCCGTCCTTTGTAACAACCACAGTGGCGTTAAGTATGGGAGCGCCCTCGAAATCTGTCACCAGGCCGCTCAGAAGGCTGCCGGAGTGCTCCACCACTCTCATACGGGCCATGCCGCCAAAACAGTCTATGCAGCAAAGCTGAAGGCCTGGTGGCTCCTTGTACCAACCCACGGGAGAGAAACCGCGCACCTGGCCCACTCCGGGAAAAACCATGGTTCCGGAATTAATGGCCGATGCATAATCCAAATCCCAGGGGGCCATAGGAGGTATAATATAAAAACACGGATGGGAGCCTATGCAGTTTATATCGTTGCGCTCCCTCCAGTTTTCCCAGCGGGAAATATCGGTCATGTCTACATGATAGGCCACCAGTCACGGCG
>JAGCWB010000171.1 GCA_017962065.1 Bacteroidales bacterium | reverse complement strand
TGTTGTTAGGAGCGGTGATGCTGCCAACCTGCAGACCTTCGTACTTGTTCTGGTCTCTGCATTCGGCATCTTTGTTAATACGGAGCTGCTCGTCCATACCCTTGCACAGAGCCCTGTAAGGCATGCGGGCCTCGAACAGAGGAACCTGTACACCGGAAACGGTCTTGATTGTGGACTCCATTTCCGTGAGCTGCTTGCCGGAGAAGGGAATGTAATACAGCGAGTCGATCTCAAAGTCCGGACGGTGGTTGAAGAGGGTATCCTTAACTGCAATTTCCGTAACTGTGGAGAACACGACCTTCTGACCGGCGGCGTAGGCTTCCTTGAGTTTTTCTGTAATCTGTTCGGGTTTGAGTTTCTTGTTGGCTTTCTTGATGGCCTCTGTGTTAGCTACGGCCAGGGAGTCGTCCAACGAGCCGATTTGCATCACGATATCCATCTTGCCGTTCTCATAGAACATTTTGAGGGAGTCCACCGAGGGGCTGAAACGGCCATATACGCTCTTGAAAGCCACCTGAAGGGTACGTATATCCTTGAGGCGCTGTACGCCAACCTCTGTGCGGGCTTTGAGCTCATGATTGAATTTCACGGGCTTCTGGACGCTCTTGACGGTGAGCCATACAAGGAGGACGATTACCAGTGCCAGGACAACTTCTAAAAGGATTTTGACGCTTTTATTCATTATTTTAGTGTTTTAATATTTTCTAAACTTCCGACAAAGTTAAAAAAATGATTTCTCAAAAGCAATATCTTTTGTAAATTTGCCAACGCAAATTATTCTTGCCGATGAAAGCCATAACAAAAGAAGGCATAATGGAACTTGGCTCGCTGATTAAAAATTCGGCGAAGGTGGCCGTCGTGGGGCACATGCACCCGGACGGCGACGCCCTTGGCAGCACAAGCGCCATGTGCCTGTACCTGAGGAACTTCTGCGGCAAGGATGCAACAATAGTTTTGCCGGAAACGCCAGCCGATAATGTAAGCTTCATAATACCGGAAGGTCTCCCCTGCTTGTGCTGGGACAAAGAGCCTAAAAAATCGGAAAGCCGCATATTGGAGGCCGATCTTGTTATCCAGCTGGACTGCAACGCCTTCCACCGCACGGAAGGCCTGCAATGCGCCATGGAAGCCTCCAAGGCCAAAAAGGTTCTGATAGACCAACACCTGAATCCCGCAGTAGAAAGCTTCAACCTGGTTTTCTCCACCCCGGAAATCTCCTCGGCCAGAGAACTTCTGTACTGGATCCTAAAAGAACTGTCGGTGAAAGAAAATGCGGAAGGGTGTGCCACTTCCGTAGCATCGGCCTTATTTTTAGCGGAGGAAGGGGCATGCCCTTCCGCAATAGAAATCGGCACGGCCCTAATGGCCGGCATGACCACCGACACCAACAATTTTGCGAATTCCGTATTCCCTTCTACTCTGCAAATGGCTTCCGAGCTCATTGCATCCGGAGTAGACAGGGATGCGCTGCTGCAGAAGATTTACAACAGTTACCGGGAAAACCGGGTGCGCATAATGGGCTACATGCAGTATGAAGGCATGCAGGTAATGGAAAACGGCGCTGCGTACATGATAATCACCAGGGAAATCCAAAATCGCTTCGACCTTCAGGAGGGAGAGACGGAAGGCCTTGTGAACTTGCCGCTTACAATTGGCAAAGTGCGCCTTAGCGTGCTCCTCAAAGAGGACGGAGACCATTTCCGAGTATCAGTGCGTTCCAAGAAGGGCACATCGGCCCAGCAGCTGGCGCTCAAGTACTTCCACGGCGGCGGGCACGAGAACGCAGCCGGCGGAAGGCTCTTCATCGGCCCGGATATAAATAATGCCGATGAGGCCGAAAACTACGTTAAAAACGCCCTCAACAGCTTTATGCAATGAAAAGAGGCACCGTCATACTGATAATTATAATCCTTGCTGCAGCGCTTATTGGAAGCTGCAACAAAGAGCAGACCACCTACGACAAGCAGGCCACCTATATCGAAAATTTTGTATCGGCCCGCATGAAGGCCGATACAAACGCCACCCTTACGGAAAACGGCGGAGCCTTCAGGCTAACTCTGGCCGATACTCTTGACCGGGTTTTAGGAAAAAGGGATTCACTGCTGGACGGTGGCACTGTGGTGCTGCAGTACGCCTGTTATACGCTCACCGGCAACACTGTAAACACCTCCAACCTTGTGGCAACCAACGTACGGGAAGTGGCAGAAAAAGCAGGATGGTATCTTTCGGACACCACCCGCTACAAGCTTGACACACTGGTTCTTGACAAAAAACTTGTGGAAGGCCTCAGGCTTGGCCTTCATGGCGTACAGCAGTACGACAACGGATTTATCCTTTTCACCGGACAGTTTGGATTCGGGAACACGGAAAGAGGCACGATTCCTGCAAGGAGTGCCCTGGTTTACCAATACTACATAGAAAGCATACAGAATGAATAATATGGTAAGAAAACTGACCCTTGTTGCAGCCGTGTGCCTTTTGGCGGCGGCCTGTGCAAAGGAAAATACAATGACCAGCGGAGAAAAAGCCAAGACTTACCTGGACATGTATATGGAGAGGTATCATCCCGGCCTCAAGCCCAACGCGGACGGAATATACATCATGGAAGACATTCCCGGCACAGGCAAAACCTGGAGTGATGATTCCACGTACACATACGCCCGCTCCACGATACGCACCCTCTCCGGCACAATAAGCGCCACCACGGAAGAAGAGGTCGCACAGCAGATTGGAACATACGTCAAGGGCAACTATTACGGTCCCAAATATTCCATCATGGGCAACGGCAGCAGTTTTGCCGGCGTGGACGCCTTGCTTAAAGGCATGAAGTTCGGCGGCACCAGAAGGGTCATAATTCCGGCCTGGCTGCTCACCACAAACAGGTACGACACCCTGGAAGAATACATCAAGGCCTGCACCTCAGAGACTCACATGGAATACACAGTGTCCCTTGTGTGGCAAACCGACAGCATCCAAAGGACAGAAATCGACAGTCTGGAAAGATATGTCAGGCGCGTAGCGGGCAAAACCAGGGCCGACAGCGACATTTTCGCCGATGGAGTAAAGCAAGGCACCTTCTATTTCCTCACGGATTCATCGGCCTTCGCAGGCAAAGACCACTTCAAGGCCGATACAACGATGAACATCAACTATACCGGCTATCTGCTTAACGGCCAGGTGTTTGACACAACCCTGGAAAAAATTGCAAAGGACGGCGGCATTTACAGTTCTTCCAAATCCTATGAGCCTGTATCCGTAACCTTTGCCAGCGACTACACTAAAATCACCATGGGTTCCAGTTCGCTCATCACCGGTTTCCAGGTGGGTCTTCACAAGATGCACTGGATCGGCCAGAAAGCAACGGTTTATTTCACTTCGGATTACGGCTATTCTTCCAGCGGAAGCGGCGATGCAATCCCTGCATATTCCCCTCTTCGCTTCGACATTGAAATAGTAAAGGAATGAGCTCCACTGCAGTACCCACAGAACTGGGCACCCAGCCTATCGGCCAGCTCCTGAAGAAATACGCTGTCCCCGGCATCATTGCCATGACAGCGTCTTCTCTTTATAATATGGTGGACAGCGTCTATATCGGCCATATTGCCGATGTTGGTTCGCTTTCCATCGCCGGCCTTGCGGTAACCTTCCCCCTGATGAACATTTCCACCGCTTTCGGTACGCTGGTGGGAGTTGGCGCTGCAACCATGATTTCCGTCCTTCTTGGGCAGAAAAACTATCAGGTGGCAAGCAAGGTTCTATGTAACGACGTCACGCTCAATATCATCACCGGCCTGGTATTCACGCTGGTCACACTGGTATGGATGGATCCTATCCTGCGGTTCTTCGGAGCTTCGGACGCAACGCTGCCCTTTGCACGGGACTACATGACCATTATCGCCCTGGGCAATGCCGTAACGCACCTTTACTTTGGCCTTAATGCCATTGTGCGATCGTCGGGAAATCCCAAGCTGGCCATGCAGCTAACCCTGTTCACAGTTACCTCCAACGCCATTCTGGACCCCATTTT
>JAGCWB010000170.1 GCA_017962065.1 Bacteroidales bacterium | reverse complement strand
GACGGCGTTTATACGGTGTGTGACCTGGAGGAGCCGCACTATAACCACAAGCTGAGTATGCCAAAGGTGATAACCCAGCCATCCCAGAAGACGGTTTTCGGCCCGGCATGGCCTGTGGTTGCAGGAGTCCCGTTCCCGCTTATCCTCCCCTTCGGCTTCGTCCCCAAAAAGCCTTCAAGGGCTACAGGTCTCCTGATGCCAACATTCGGTGAGGAGCAGGCCCGCGGTTTCTATGTCCGCGACGCCGGCATGTACTTCGTCTTTGGGGACTATTTCGACCTTTCCCGTACCGGAGACTACTATACCCTGGGCTCCTGGGCGGTTTACCTTAACTCCAGATACAAAGTTAATTACAAGTTCAACGGACGCCTTTACCTCACCTTCTCCAACGACCAGACAGGTGAAAAGGGCTCCACGGACTTTGTCCGGTCCAGGAACTTCGGCTTCAAATGGTCTCACTCGCAAGATGCAAAGGCCCATCCGGGAACCTCCTTCACTGCATCGGTGGACTTCTCCAGCCCCTCCAACAATCGCTTCAACGCCACTTCGGTCACTGCTGCGCAGCAGAACCAGGTGGGATCGTCAATCTCCTATTCCCACAACTGGAACGGCAAGTTCAACCTCAGCGTGAACGCCCTGCACAAACAGAATTCAAGGGACTCCAGCTACTCGTTCACGCTGCCTAACATTACCTTCTCCGTAACCAGGTTCTATCCTTTCAAGCGCAAGAACAGGGTGGGTAAGGAAAAATCTTACGAGAAGATTTCCTTCGGCTATTCCACATCGTTCCAGAATACCGTCAGCTTCAAGATGAGGGACCTTCAGGACTATGTCATGGAAAACGGAGACCATGTCATGGCCATGGATGCCAGCGGAAACACCTACAGGGTAAAGGAATTCGGCGACTCTCTGGGTATCAAGGCCATGAATTACATGAAAAACGGAATGACCCACTCATTCCAGATTGGCCTGCCCAGCTTTACCATGCTTAAGTATATAAATGTTACGCCAAGCGTTTCATACGGCATGAACTGGATGTTCTCCAGCGGAACACAGACCCTTGTCCCGGAGTACAATGACGACGGCACCCCCCTTATGGTCACCGACAAAGACGGCAATCAGGTGCAGGCCCAGAGGATGGAGGCCGATCCCGGCGTCGCCTTCAACGACTTTGGCATGACCCACAACTACTCCGGAAGCATGTCGGCCAGCACCCGAATATACGGCATGTTCAACTTTGGCAAGCACCGGCGGGTGCAGGCTATAAGGCATGTAATAACGCCGTCCCTGTCCATGAACTACAGCCCTGACAAGGGAACGGCCTTTAACGGATGGAGAACGCTGGAACCGTATTATGACAAGCGCGGCACGTTCCACGATGAGACCTGGTACAACATCTACAGCATAAGCGGCAACCACAACAATGCCAGCGCCCCCGGCCGTGGAAAAACCGGTTCCATCTCCCTCTCTATAGGCAATAACCTGGAGGCAAAGGTGCGGGACATCAGGGATACCACCGGTACAGGCAGCAAGAAGGTCAAGTTACTGGACCAGCTCTGTATCCGCTCGGGATATAATTTCCTTGCCGATTCGCTCAAGATGCAGACCATTGGCGTATCGGCATCCACCAACCTTTTCAATAAGATAAACATAAGCGGTAACCTCAATTTCGACCCTTACGCAATCGACGAAAAGGGTAAGAAGATAAACCGCTACAACATCGTCGCAACCGGAGTCCCTGCGCGTCTTACCAACGCATCCCTTTCCGCATCCCTGCCCTTGAATGGAAAGGGTACCATAGACGGAAATGACGGGCGCAGGAGCGGCGACGGCAAAGGCGGCAAGGGCGGTGGCGGATCCGATGGCAACACCTACCAGCGCATCTATTACCATCCCATTACCGGAGAGTACATCCCCGGCGGTTATGTGTACTACATGAATCCCAACGCCCCCTGGTCGCTGAATTTCAGTTATTCCTTCAGCTATTCCAAGAGCTATTCATACCAGTCTTCAACCCAGGAACTGGTAGAAAACAAGAAGTTCACCCAGACCCTTAACATGAGCGGCAACATCAAGCTGACGCCCAGGATGAACATCCAGGCCACCTCTGGTGTCGATGTAATGGCTATGAGGTTTACTACAACCCAGATCAGCGCAACGTATGACCTGCACTGCTTCAATATCGCAGTTTCCTGGGTTCCTATGGGTATGTACAAATCCTACAGCTTCCGCATCGCCGCCAACGCCTCCGCCCTTGCAGACCTCCTCCGCTTCAAGAAGAGCGACTCCTACATGGACAATATGCTCAAGTAAAGCCCCCTGGCCGGCCCTTGCTTTATTTGATTATTATTCCTATCTTTGCATCGCAATCCCGTTCGGGAGTGCATTCTTTACCTGAAATATCTTCAAAATTATGCCCCACAGCTTATTTGAATTGAATAATATGAGCGAGCAGGAGTTAAGGGATCTTGCAGATTCGCTCGAAATAAAAGGAACAAAGAAAATGGACAAGGCCGGTCTTGGCTATGCTATTCTTGACCAGGAAGCACTTCTTGAGTCCCAGAAACCCGCTCCCCAGCAGCAGCCCAAGGCCAAAAAGCGCGGCCGTCCCAAGAAGGAAGAGGCAAAGCCTGCTGCGCCTCAGGTTAAGGAAGCACCTGCGGAAAAGCCCGCAGAAAAGCCTTCAGCGGAAAAGAAGCAGCCCAAGGCCAAAAAGGCTGCCGCTCCTGCACCTGTTGCTGTCGCAGAGCCCGCTCCCTCGCCTACTGCCCCTCAGGAAGAGAAACCGGCAACAAAAAAACGCGGACGCAAGCCAAAGAATGCTCAGGAGTCGGAAGCTCCCGCAAAGCCCCAGCAGCCGGACGGCAAGCAGTTCATTCACGACCTTTTCGAGGACCTGAAGGAAGACGACGCTCAGCAGCAGCCAAAGAGAATCGAGCAGCCCAAACAGCCTCAGCCCCAGCCACAGCAGCAGCAAAAGCAGCCCAAGATAGAGTTTGAGGGCTCAGTGGAGGCAACAG
>JAGCWB010000169.1 GCA_017962065.1 Bacteroidales bacterium | reverse complement strand
TCAAAGTTAACGGAGACTTGGCTTCCGTGCAGGTATTCGAAAGCACCCGCGGCCTAAAAGGCGGTGACACCGTAGAATTCGAAGGCCGGATGCTGGAGGTACAACTGGGCCCCGGCCTGCTCTCCAGCGTATATGACGGCCTGCAGAACAACCTGGCCACCATGGAGAACGTATTCCTCCAGAGAGGTGAATACACAGACCCCCTGGACCGCAAGAAACTGTGGGACTTCACCCCCATGGCAAAGCCCGGAGACAAGGTAATAGCGGCCGATTGGCTTGGCGAAGTCAAGGAAGGTTGGCTGCCCCACAAAATCATGGTCCCCTTCAGCTTTGCAGGCACATACACCGTTAAATCCATCAAGGAAGCCGGCCAGTACAACGTAGATACCGTAATAGCCGTCCTTACAAATGCCGATGGTGAAGACGTGAACGTAACCATGGTCCAGAAATGGCCGGTAAAAGTTGCCATCAAAGCATACAAGGAAAAACCCCGTCCCAGCCGCATCATGGAAACGGGCGTTCGCGTGATAGACACTCTGAATCCCATCGCAGAAGGCGGAACAGGCTTTATCCCCGGCCCCTTCGGCTGCGGCAAAACCGTTCTGCAGCACGCAATTGCAAAGCAGGGCGACGCCGATGTCATTGTTATGGCAGCCTGCGGCGAACGTGCCAACGAAGTTGTGGAAATCTTCACCGAATTCCCGGAACTCATAGACCCTCACACAGGACGTCACCTGATGGAGCGTACAACCATCATTTGCAACACGTCAAACATGCCGGTGGCCGCCCGTGAAGCATCCGTTTACACGGCAATGACAATATGCGAATACTACCGCGCCATGGGCCTCAAATGTTTGTTGCTGGCGGATTCCACCTCCCGCTGGGCTCAGGCTCTGCGTGAGATGAGTAACCGTATGGAGGAACTTCCCGGGCAGGACGCATTCCCCGTGGACCTGTCGGCCATCATTTCAAACTTCTACGCCCGCGCAGGTATGGTGGTTTTGAACAACGGCCAAACCGGCGCCGTTACCTTTATCGGCACAGTATCCCCTGCCGGCGGTAACCTTAAGGAGCCCGTTACGGAAAGCACCAAGAAGGCCGCCCGTTGCTTCTATGCTCTGGAGCAAAACCGCGCCGACCAGAAGCGCTATCCCGCCGTTGGCCCGCTTGAGTCTTATTCCAAGTACCTGGATTATCCGGAAATAGTTGAATATCTGGACGAAACCGTGGAAGAAGGCTGGGTACAGAAAGTGCTCAAAGCCAAGAACATCATACGCCGCGGTAAAGAAGCCAGCGAGCAAATCAACATCCTTGGCGACGACGGCGTTCCCATGAGCTACCCCGTAAACTTCTGGAAGTCAGAGCTTGTGGACTATGTTATCCTGCAGCAGGATGCATTTGATGCCATTGATGCCCTGTGCCCCCTCAAGCGTCAGCGCTTCATGCTGGACCTTGTACTTGATATCTGCGACAAAGATTACGACTTCGAAGACTTCGAGAAATGCCGCGAGTTCTTCAAGAACCTTATCAACGAACTTCGCCAGATGAACTACAGCGCCTACGAAAGCGAACAATTCTGGGCCTACAACGAATCCGTCAAGAAAATGATTGCATAAGCCATGACTAAAGCATACCAAAGAATATATACCAAGCTTGAGGGCATTACCAAGGCCACCGTATCGCTAAGGGCCAAGGGCGTAACCAACGACGAACTTGCCGTAGTTGACGGAAGGCTGGCACAGGTAGTGCGAGTAAAAGGCGACGTAGTTACCCTCCAGGTGTTCTCCGGCACGGAAGGCATCCCCACAAACGCAGAGGTTGTTTTCCTGGGCGAGCCCCCTACCCTCAAAGTGTCGGACCAGTTAGCAGGCCGATTCTTCGACGCCTACGGCCATCCCATCGACGGAGGTCCGGAAATCGACGGTGAGGAGCGTCAGATTGGCGGCCCTTCCGTGAACCCTTACAAGCGCCGCCAGCCGTCACAGCTCATTCCCACGGGCATTGCCGGCATCGACCTTAACAACACTCTGGTCTCCGGCCAGAAGATCCCTTTCTTCGCCGACCCCGACCAGCCCTACAACCAGGTAATGGCGGATGTAGCTATCCGTGCCGATGTGGATAAGATTATCCTAGGCGGCATGGGCCTTTCCAACGACGACTACCTGTATTTCAAAGGCCGCTTCGAGGCTGCAGGTGCCCTGGATAAGATTATCTGCTTCATAAACACCACGGAGAATCCCCCGGTGGAACGCCTCCTGGTGCCGGATATGGCCCTCACCGCCGCAGAATATTTTGCCGTTGACAAAAACGAGAAAGTGCTGGTACTCTTGACGGACATGACCCTGTATGCCGATGCCCTTTCAATCGTTTCCAACCGTATGGATCAGATTCCGTCCAAGGACTCAATGCCCGGCTCACTGTACAGCGATCTTGCAAAAATCTACGAAAAAGCCGTACAGCTACCCACGGAAGGTTCCATCACCATCATCGCAGTTACCACCCTTAACGACGGCGACATCACCCACGCCATCCCGGACAACACCGGCTACATCACGGAAGGCCAGCTGTTCCTAAGAGCCGATTCAGATACCGGCAAGGTTATCATCGACCCGTTCCGCAGCCTCTCCCGTCTGAAACAGCTGGTTCAGGGCAAGAAGACCCGCGAAGACCACTCACAGGTGATGAACGCATCCGTACGTCTTTATGCCGATGCCCAGAACGCCAAGACCAAACTGGAAAACGGTTTCGACCTTAGCGACTACGACCACCGCTGCCTGGCCTACGCAAAAGACTATGCACGCGAACTTCTGGCAATTGACGTAAACATAAGCATCACAGAAATGCTGGACACCGCCTGGCGCCTCTTCGGCAAATACTTCTCCCCCGCCGAAACAGGTATCAAGCAGGCATTGATTGATAAATATTGGGTTAAATAATGGCTATCAAATTCCAATACAATAAAACCTCGCTGACGGAGATGGGCAAGCAGCTCAAGGTCCGGCAGAGAGCTCTCCCTACCCTTCAGAACAAGGAGAGCGCCCTGCGCCTTGAAGTGCGCAAAGCCAAGGCCGACAGCGACAGTTTGATTGCACGTTTGGAAGAAGCCCTCAAGGAGTACGATTATCTTGCGGCCCTGTGGAACGAATTCGATCCCGGGCTCATAGAAATAACGGATGTAGATCTGTACACCAAGAAAGTGGCCGGCGTAAAAACCCCCGCCCTCGGTGAAATACACTACAACATACGTCCGTTCAACGCTTTCGTAAAGCCGGCATGGTATGCCGATGGCGTGGCAATCCTTAAAGAACTCAGCCGCCTTGGAATAGAGTCGGAAGTTTATAAGGAAAAAGCCCGTATACTGGACTACAACCGGCGTAAGACCACCCAGAAGGTGAATCTTTACGAGAAAGTGCAAATACCCGGTTACCAGGAAGCAATCCGCAAGATCAAACGCTACATGGAGGACGAGGAAAACCTCTCCAAAGCTTCTTCCAAGATTGTCAAAAAACGCCACGCCGAGGAAGAGGAGGCCTCTACGCTATGATAGCTCCCATGACCAAATACTCCTTCATCCTACTGAACGGAGAACAGCACGACCTTCTGGAGAAACTCCAGGGTCTTGGCCTTGTGGACGTAACCCGCAGCACAAAGGCCATTGACGACCAGTCACGGGACCTTGTTTCCGAAATAGACCTGGTAGATGGACTTATAGCCGGCCTGGAAAAGACAGAGGTACCGGAAGGAACGGTCCCGGAGTTTATCGACGGAGACATAGTCCGTCTTGCCGGCGGCATGCTAATGCGTTATGCCGAAGACCGCGAAGACATAAAACGGCTGGAGACAGAACTCGAAGACTTTAACGCGTGGGGCACTTACGACCTTCATACCCTTAAACAACTGGAAGAAGCCGGCGTGCCCATGCACTTCCACGTAGCGCCCTCAAAACTCTTTAAACAATATAAGAAAGAGTTAAATGAGGAATACCCCATCAGGGTAATTAAAGCCGGAAAAGACCGCACCTGGTTTGTAGTTGCCGGAGAAGACGATCTTCCTTTCGAAGTCTCACTCCCCCGCTGCAACGTAGATGAGATTAAACTAGAGCTTAAGGACAAAAAGAAGCACTACAAGAGAGTTCTCAACCGAATTGCCAGCGCCAAGGAGCGTATTCCCGAATTAAGGGAGATTCGCACCAAAGCCTTGGAAAAACTGGACATCTACCTTGCCGGATCGGCCGCAGTTCCCGCAGCGGAAGACACTATTGTTACGCTTGTGGGTTATGCTCCTACCGAGAATGAAGCCAAGGTTACCGCCCTTCTGGACGAATATGGCGTACTTTATATCAAGGAAGAAGCGGCAGTGAACGACAATCCGCCCATCGCCTTCAAGAACAACTCCTTTGTGAAGATGTTCGAGGTGCTCACGGACATGTACGGCCGCCCGGCCTACAACGGATTCGACCCCACCCCCTTCATTTCCGTATTCTTCCTGCTGTTCTTCGCCCTCTGTATGGGCGACGCAGGCTACGGCCTTGTACTTATCATAGTAGGTATTCTGCTCAAGAAGTCGGAAGGCTTCAAGGACCTGGCTCCGCTTGTGACAACACTTGGCGTTGGAACTGTAATCGTGGGCTTTTTCATGCACTCGTTCTTCTCCATCGACATTTCGAAGTGGGCGGTTTTCGAGCCGATAAAAAGCATATTCCTGCCCGACGAAATTGGCGGCTATGCCGGCGGCATGGTGTTGTCAATAGTAGTCGGTATAGTGCATATTTGCCTGGCGCTTATTGTGAAAGCAATTGAGGCAGTGAAGGTTAAGGGCCTTGCAGGTTCGCTTGGCACCCTTGGCTGGACGCTTCTGATAGTTGGCGGCGTAATAGTAGGCGGTCTTGCCCTTGCCGGAGTAATGGACTCCACCGTAACCAAGTGGGTAGTCATTATACTCGGCATTGTGAGCGCCCTTGGAATCTTCGTATTCAACGACCCTAACCGCAATAAGCTGGCCAACGTAGGAGTGGGTCTCTGGGATACCTACAACACCGCTACCGGTCTGTTGGGCGACGTCCTGAGTTACCTGCGCCTTTACGCCCTGGGCCTTGCAGGCGCTATGCTTGGCATGGCTTTCAACGACATGGGCAAAATGGTGCTTGGCGACGGTTCCAACGCCGTGCTATGGATTCCGTTCATACTGCTGGTTGTTATCGGCCATACCCTTAACATTGCTATGTGCGCCCTGGGCGCCTTTGTACATCCCCTGCGTCTTAATTTCCTGGAATTCTTCAAGAATTCGGGCTACGAGGCTGCAGGCCGTAATTACAATCCCCTGAAAAAACAATAAACAAAATACATTAACATTATGGAACAAATTCTTGGTTATCTCGGACTCGGACTCGTCCTCGCACTGGCGGGTATCGGCTCCTCATTCGGCACCACTATCGCCGGCAATGCGGCCGAAGGTGCACTCAAACGCAAACCGGAAGGCTCCGGTAGCTACATGGTGCTCTCTGCACTGCCCGCAACCCAGGGTATCTACGGCTTCGTGGCCTTCTTCATGATGCTTGGCAAGTTCACCAGCGGCACCATCTCCGGCGCCCTGTGCTTCGGTATCGGCGTCTCCGTCGGTCTGGTTTGCATGCTCTCAGGTATTCGTCAGGGCCAGGTTTGCGCCAACGGTATCGTGGGCGTATCCCAGGGTCACGACGTGTTCACCAACACCCTTATCTACGCCGCTCTCCCTGAATTCTACGCAATTCTTGGTCTGGTAGGCGCCATCATGGCTCATTAAGCCATAGACATTATAATTAAAGGAGACAGTTCCGCTTGGAATTGCCTCCTTTTTTATTCTAATAGGCCTTATTTGCGACCGAAGAGAATCTCCCTCGTAAGCGCTGGTTCGTTGGTTGTAATCTGATCAACACCCAGATTTATCATCTGCTTAATGTCTTTTTCGTTATTCACCGTCCAGACATTCACGCTCATGCCAAGGTCGTGGGCCTCTTTTACCCACTCCGGATGCTTCTTGAAGCAGGAATAGTGGTAATCGATGCCGTTAATGCCATCGGCATAAACCTGGGCTGGACTCTTATCGCCTTCCAGATACTGAACGGTAAAGCCGGGGCATCTCTTTGCCAGTTCCTTGCAGATAGGATAGCTGAAGGAGATAAAGGCCACACGCTTAGGATCCAGCAGTTTTCTTGCTTTTAACGCTTCCAGGCACTTATCAATCAGTATGAATTCACGCTCCTGCTTCTTGTGGGGCTTAAGTTCCAGCACAAGAACACAGTCTTTGTTCTTTGCGCCCTGCTTGAGATACTCATCAAGCGTAGGAACCTGACCCTTAACCTTCTCAGAAGGATTATTCTGAATATTTACTCCCTTCACCACGCCGTCGTGGTTCACAAGCACTACGTCGTCGGAACTCAGGTGCAGGTCGAATTCACTGCCCCAACAGCCAAATTCCTGCGCCTTCTTAAGGGATTCAATTGAGTTCTCCTGATTTCCCTGCCAATAACCGCGGTGAGCGACAATCTGCGTATGAGGTACGCGTGTGGACAGGAATGCTTTAACGTCTTCCCAATTATAATAGGGGCCTTCCACAGCCGTAAGGACGGGAATGGCTGTTTCCCTCTCGTTAACAAGGAACTTCACCAGAACAGGGGCGCTTTCCTTATGAGAACGGTAGAAAACCATCTGCAGGTTGGCGGCAAACGGACAGTTCCAAGAAGCCATCCAAGTGGCTGCAGCTTCATCGGCGCTCAAACGGTCTCCTACACCCTCCAGACCGAGATAACTGCACAAGCCAAGGAAAGGCCAGTCATGGCCGAAGGTAAGGTCGGCTGCCCGGTCAGACCTTCCGGAAACAACGCGATCGGCCTGAACGACCAGCGTATCTACCAGAGGTTTCTCCAGGCTCAGGCGCAGGTCTCCGTTAAGCTGTGAATTGCACTGATTCAGATAAGCACTCAGGAACTGCTGCTCGTGGAAGCGGTAAACCGCGTCAAAGGGCAGGTAACGGAAAATATTTTCGTTGATATCGTATGCTTCGGCCGCCTTGGCAACGTAATAGATGAGCAGCTGGAACACCTCGGCGCTGTGTAACTTCTCCGCCACAAGCTTTTTACCGGCTTCCGGGTCACGGAAAAGGTTGTTAAAGACCGTAGTGGAATCCACCAGAGGCTGGGCATAACGTGCTTCCAACACCTTCTCAGTGCGCTCCCTGATAGTTCCGTTCTCCCCCTGGGCAATGTATGCAAAGAACTTTTCACCGGTGTCCAGGTCCAACTCCAGGCTAGGCTGAAGGGCACGCAACTGAGCCGTGAAGCCGTTCATGCTCACGATGCAGCGGGGAACGGTGCTGGACACGGCACGGATCTTCTCGCTTCCGTTTTTAAACACCTCCGGGAAACGGTGATACATGCGATTGGCCAGCTGTTCGTGCTCCCTGACGCCACGGAGCGTAAGTCTGCCGTCCATGCCGTTATAACCCGCATAAACCAGACCTGCTTCCCTAAGCAGCGAATCACCGGCCGATGTAAGCCCAATCCCATTATCCTTAGCCTCCTGAAGAATATCCCGTACAACCTTATAAGTATGGTCTCCGCCCCATTCACTGCGTGAACCGTGACGGCCATAATGACTGATGTAGAAAGGATGGTACCCTTTAGGTGCAGGTGTATCAACTACATCGACAAACTCGTAAGAATGGCTGTTAAAACCAGCCCGCTGAGGGAATTCCTTAAGGAACTGCACCATCTGAGCACTCTGCTCCTGGGCCCGGGCGGCCATAAAGACGCCGGCGAGGGCCAAAACGGCCAAGATTCGTTTCATTTCAGTGTTATTTTAATATTCTCTTGCTCCAAAAATATCGGTGCCAATGCGAACCATGGTAGCCCCGTGCTTCACGGCCAAAGGCCAGTCTCCGGACATCCCGATTGACAATTGGTCAAAACCCTCCAGCCCCAAAGCCTTAATCTTATTATATAAAGCCTCTATCCTCGCAAAATCCCTCTCCACCACCTCCATATCCTCAGTATTAGTAGCCATTCCCATCAAACCACGAACCCTAATATTCCGTAGCGGAGAAGGTATACTATCTGAAACCTGTGGCCGCCCATGGCCGCATGAATGGGAGGGGCCAGCCGGCGGAGCCGGTGGGAGGGACGAAGCGAAGCGAAGGGTTTCAGAGAGTATACCTTCTCCGCAAAGAAGATTCCAGATTTCAAATTCTGTAAAGCCGTGCTTGGTTTCTTCTGCTCCTAAATGAAGTTCCAGAAGAACGTCTATGACCTTATTGTTGGTTACGGCCCAGTTGGAGATGGCCTGCAGAAGGTGCATGGAATCAACCGAGTGAATCAGAGTTACGTAAGGCAGGACAAGTTTCAGTTTATTGGTTTGAAGATGGCCGATAAAATGCCACTGGACATCGGCCGGCATCAGCGGCACCTTGGAGGCAAGTTCTTGCGGACGGTTCTCACCAAATACCCTTTGCCCGGCATTGTAAGCCTCCATAAGCTTTTCTACAGGGTGGAATTTGGAAACTGCCACCAGTTGAACCCCTGATGGCAGTTTCTGTAGAATTGACTGTAAATTATCGGCAATCATTAGCGTTTCTTGCCTTTTTGCTTTTCCATCTCCCGCTGCATCTTCTGTGCTTCTTCCAGGCGTTGCTGCCACTTGCTCTTGGGAGCGGGCTTGTTCTCGGCAGCCTCTACCTTGGCAATTACCTCCTTGGGATCTACAATCCACTTGCGGATAATCCAGGTTTCCAGCATGGTAATAAGGTTGGAAAGCAGGTAGTAGTAGCTAAGACCGGAAGACAGGTTGTTACAGATGAAGAACATCATGATGGGCATCATGTAAAGGCTCATGGCCTGCATCATCTTGGCGTTGGGGTCGTTGCCTGCGGTCTGGTTCTGCATGGTGATCTTCGAGTAGAAGAACATTGACACGGCCATCAGGAGGGCGAACAGGGAGATATGATCCATGCCCAGGATGCTTGTGCTCCAGTGAATGACGTCGTCGTATGCACTGAGGTCTTCGGCCCACAGGAAGGGCTGCTGCCTAAGTTCTATGGATGCAGGGAAGAAGCGGAACATGGCCCACAGGATGGGCATCTGCAGCAGCATTGGAAGGCAACCGCCCATGGGCGACACACCGGCCTTCTTGTAGAGGGCCATGGTCTCCTGCTGCTTTTTCATAGCGTCTTCCTGCTTGGGATACTTGGCGTTGATCTTCTCCATGTAAGGCTTCAGGGCCTGCATTTTGGCCGATGACGAGTAGCTCTTGTATGCGAACGGAAGGACTACAATCTTGATGAAGATGGTCATCAGCAGGATGATAATGCCGTAGTTGGAGATGGCGCGGGACAGCCAGTCGAAGAGCGGGATAATCACCCACTTGGTGAACAGGCCGATAACCTTACCGCCCAGCGGAATAACCTTCTCATAGGCATGGCCATAGGCCTTGAGGCCTTTATAACTGTTGG
Organism: Bacteroidales bacterium; assembly: GCA_017962065.1. GTDB lineage: Bacteria > Bacteroidota > Bacteroidia > Bacteroidales > UBA932 > Cryptobacteroides. The sequence continues at coordinate 1,987 of JAGCWB010000169.1, read as the reverse complement.
GGCCGAAGTAGAATTCGAAGGGAACGGTAATGTTTTCCTGTCCGGGGTTGATATCGGCCCTTAATGCAGCCTTGCAGTGCATGAGGTCCTCGCTGCCCTTGGGCATGAATTCCAAAGCGAAGTCTCCGTAACTGAAGTTCTTGGGAGCGCGCATGATGGCGCTGAAGAACTGCTGCTGGAAGGCAAACCACTCTATGTTGTTGTTGAAACGCTTCTCTCCCCTGCGGCCGTTGCCAATGTGACCGGGGTCGCTGTCGCCGGGGAAATAGTAGTTAAGACGGGAGTACTGGGTTTCGTTCTTGTAGCCTTTTTCCATGCGGGGAATCATGGCGTCGAAGTCCACGTCTATGGTACCTGCGCTGCGGGGAATAAGTTCTCCCATTCCTACAAAAGAAACCTCCTCATTAACTGAGTATGAATCCTTTAGCAGAACATACTTTTGCTCAATGTATCCGCCTCCGGCAAAGGGAAGGCGCATTACAACGGTGCTGTCCGTAACCTCCTCCACCTGGAAGTTGAACTTGCGGGTATCCACTGCCGTGGGGGCATATACGGTATATCCCAGTTCCGACTTTCCGCCCTGAAGGATGTACAGGGGCTCCTTGGTGTAAGTGAGATAGTCCTTTACCTTTACAGAATACGGCTGACCGCCGCGGGTTGTGAACACTACCTCCAGTTTGTCGTTTTCCAGAGTTACGAACTGGGCATCGGCATGGGCGGCGGCGTTAAGAAGCGAGTCCGAATAAACAGGAGCGGCGGGAGCAACGGCTGTAACGGGAACTGCTTCCTCCGGAAGTGCGGCTTCCGGATGCCCTGCCCGCCAGATGCTGTCCTGCTGCCACTGGGCGTAGGCCTCGGCGGCGGCAATAGAGTCCAGATGCGCCTGGTATTCCTGCTGTTTTTTAACCTGACGGCTCTGATACCCGAAGAACCCTATCATTATAAGGAAAATCAGGACAAAGCCGATGATTGAATTCTTGTCCATAGGCTTTTATTCTCCGTCCTGTGCTTCCTGCTCCTTGGCACGGATCTGTGCCTTGAGCTCTTCCAGCTTGGCTTTTGCCGCATCGATGCGCTCCTGCATCTGGGCCTTGAGGGTTTCGGCGCCCTTGGACAGGCCAAAGAAGCCGATGTTGTTCTCATAGGTCTGGATTTCCTGCTGGAGCTGAGTGAACTTCTCCTTGAGACGGTCTGTCTCCGTCATGGGACGGCGCTCTCCCCTTCCGCCTTCCTTGCGGCCGGCATCGCGGCGGCAACGGGAGCCGAAGCCGGGGAATTTCTCGGTCATTGCCTCACGGTATGCGGCATTCACGGCATCCTTTTCCTTGAAAGGAACAAAGCCGATGGCGCTCCAGCGCTCCTCGAAGCCCTTGCGTGCCTCATCGTCCTTATCGGCCGCGGGGGCATAGGCCTTGATTTCCTCTATGAGAGCCTTCTTGGCGGTCAGGTTGGCACCTACGCTGCCTTCTGCAGCGGGACGGTTATCGCGTGCTGTGAAGAAGGTATCGCATGCGGCGCGGAAACGTTTCCAGATTTGCTCGCTCTTCTTGCGGGGAACGGCGCCAATCTCTTTCCACTGCTTCTGCAGCTCGATCAGACGGTCGCTTGTTGCTTTCCAATCCGTGCTGTCCTTCAGAGATTCGGCCTCTTCGATGATAGCCATCTTCTTTTCAAGGTTGGCGTTCATGCTGTCCTTGAACTCGTTGAACGAGGCGCGTTTGCGCTCGAAGAATTTGTCGCAGGCGGCGCGGAAGCGCTCGTACACCTTCTGGTTTTCCTTGCGGGTGGCAAAGCCAATGGTGCGCCATTTGGCCTGGATTTCCTCAATCTCCTTACTGAGGGCATTCCACTGGGCCGATGATGTAATCTCCTTATTAGCAATTTCTTCCACCTGCTCGCAAAGGGCGACCTTGGCTTCCAGGTTCTCTCCCTGCTGGGCCTTGAGGCCTTCGAAGTGAGCCTGATAACGCTTGTTGATTACAGAAGT